>DASSFG010000371.1:0-5446 GCA_035694685.1 Pirellulales bacterium | reverse complement strand
CCGCTGTTGGCCTACCGGGGCGACGAAGTGGTCGGCCGTGTTCTGGTGAGTGACGATCCGAATTACAACCGCGAGCACCAATCGAACGTGGGTTGCTTCGGCATGTTCGAGGCGATCGACGACGAGCAGGTGGCCCGGGCGCTGATCGATGCCGCCGCCGACTGGCTGCGGGGCCGAGGGCGAACCTCAATTCGCGGCCCCATCGACTACTCGCTCAACTACACCTGCGGCTTGCTCGTTGACGGTTTCGATACGCCGCCCCGACTGATGATGGGCCACAATCCGCCGCACTACGAACGCCTGCTCGCTTCCTGCGGACTGACGAAAGCGAAAGATCTGTTCGCCTGGTGGTTCGATGATTCGAACGACATGCTCGCCGTCTGGGGCCGCCGGGCTGAGCGATTGGCGGCGCGGGGCCGTGTCCAGCTTCGTCCGCTCGATTTCTCCCGCTTGCCTGAAGAAATCGAACGCTGCAAGGCCGTGTACAATGCGGCCTGGCAACGAAATTGGGGCTTTGTCAAAATGACCGACGCTGAGTTTGGGCATCTCGCCAAGCATTTGAAGGTGATCGCCGTTCCCGACCTCTTGCTTTTGGCCGAGGTCGACGGCGAACCAGTCGGTTTCTCCATGACGCTGCCTGACCTGAACGAGGCCATTCGGCCTCTGGACGGCCGGATTTTTAAATGGGGGCTGCCGCTGGGGCTGATCCAGCTCTACAGGAACCGGCGGCGCGTGAAGACCGCCCGACTTATGGCATTGGGTGTGCTTGAGCAATACCGCCGCCGGGGTGTGGCGGAGCTGCTTATCCTGCGTACGCTTGAATTTGGCAAGCACCAGGTCGGTTTCACCGGGGCGGAGCTGAGCTGGACGTTGGAAGACAACGACCTGATCAACCGCACCATCGAAGCCGTCGGCGGACGCCGTTACAAGACTTACCGAATCTACGAGCGAACGATTTAAAGCCTATCCGAAAACCGGCAGGCAGGCGGGACGCCTACAGCACAATACCGGTTTTTCGGATAGGCTCTTGGTTAGGGCATCCCGAATGCTGCTTGGTATGGCGGAAGACTATTACAAAAGCCTGGAGTTGAATCGGGGGGCGTCGCAGACGGAAATCGACAAGGCCTATGCTCGGCTTGCGCGAAAGTACCACCCTGACGTCAATCCCGATGACAAGGACGCCAAGAAAAAGTTCCAGGAGATCCAGGCCGCCTACGACGTGCTGAAAGACCCTAAGAAACGGGAGATGTACGATCGTTACGGCAGCGCCTTTGAACAGGCTGGTCAGGCCGGTGGTGGGCCGCGCGGCGGCGCCACTTGGACGCACAACGTCGGGCCTGAAGACTTTGACTTTGCCCAGTTTTTCGGTGGCGAGATGCCTGGCGGCATGGGCGATATCTTCAGCCAGATGCGCCGCGGACGAGGCCCGCAACGTCGCGGACGATCGGCCCAAACGGCCGGGGCCGACGTCGAAGCCGAGATTGAGATCCCTTTTAACCTGGCCGTGACCGGCGGCGAGACGCAGCTCACGTTAAGCCGCGCAGGCGGCGAGAGCGAAACGCTCACTGTGCGAATTCCACCGGGTATCGACGACGGTAAGAAGCTGCGCTTGCGGGGTCGCGGCGAGCCGGGGACGAACGGCGGCCCAAGCGGCAATTTGCTGGTAAAAATCCGCGTGGCCCCGCATCCGTACTTCACGCGGAAAGGCGACCATCTCTATGTGCGCCTGCCGGTGACGCTCGTCGAAGCCGCCGAGGGCGCCAAAGTGGACGTGCCGACGCCGAAAGGGACCGTGTCGTTGCGAGTGCCGGCCGGCAGCAGCAGCGGCACCAAGCTGCGCATCAAGGGTCAGGGGGTCGCCACGCCCAATCACCCGCCCGGCGACCTTTACGCGGAAGTGCAAATCATGCTGCCCGGCAAGCTCGACGACGCGGCGCTCGGTCAGATCCGCGAGATCGCCGCCCGCTATCCGCAGGATCCGCGACGGGATTTACGCTGGTAGTGAATTTCGGTCTGTCTTTGACGGCCGTTCTCCTGTATGGTTCGCCGCTGCTTCCCTCTCCTCTCGACTTGCGATGCGCTGGTTGGACAATCGCCGATGCGGATTCTGCTGAACGGGGCGCCGATGCTCGGCCGGCTGACTGGCATCGGACAATACGGCCTGTCACTTCTTAAAGCACTGTTGGAAAGCCCTGGCCTGGAGGCCATCGGCGTTTTCGACGGCCGCGAGGTGCTTGCGCCGGCCGCCTTTCTTGCCCGGCTTTCGCAAACCGCCGACGCCGCACGTAATCAGCGTCTCAAGTCGATCCTCCGCAGGGTCTGGCCGAGTTGCCGGGAATGGGCCGATTGTGCCAGGCGCGTTCGCCTGGCCCGCCAGACGCGACACACTCGCTGGAGCCTGTTTCACGAGCCGAACTTCGTCTCGCCGCAATACACGCTGCCGTTGGTAACAACCGTTCACGACATGGGCTACCTGCGTTATCCGCAGTTTTTGCCGAAGGACCGGTTGCTCTGGCTGCGGCGGAACATGGCCCGCACGCTGGGCCGGTCGCGGGTCATCCTGGCCGACAGCCATTTTACGCGGCGGGAGCTCTTGGAGCTTTGCCCGACGGTCGACGCGGGCCGCGTGATGGTGGCGCAGCTCGGCGTCGATTTCGATTATTTCAACAATCCCTTACACGACGAGCGCGTGCCCGAGGTGCGGCGAAGGCTCGATTTGCCAGAGCGATTTATCCTCTATCTGGGTACGCTGGAGCCGCGCAAGAACCTGCAAGGGCTGATTCAGGCCTACGATCTTCTGCCGGCAGAGCTGCGCAAGTCGCATCAACTTGTGTTGGCGGGCATGCGCGGCTGGAACCAGACCTATTTCCGCCGCGAGTTGGCCCAGCTTCGCCGCCGCCACGCCTTGCGTGAAGTGGGCTACGTCGATCAGGACGACGTGCCGGCCCTGATGCGGGCGGCCAGTGTTTTTTGCTTTCCCAGTTTCTATGAAGGGTTCGGCCTGCCGCCGCTCGAAGCCGCGGCCTGCGGCACGCCCGTCGTGTCGAGCCGGGCGGCGGCGCTCACTGAGGTACTTGCTGACGGGGCGGTGTACGTCGACCCGCATTCTCCCCAAGACATCGCTTCGGGTATCGAGCGGGTGCTTACCAACTCATCACTCGAGCAGCGTCTTCGACAGGCCGGCCCAGCCCGTGCCGCCCAATTGCGCTGGGAGAGATGTGCCAGCCGCACCGTCGAAGCCTATCGCGCCGCGGCATAATTATCTTTGGAGTGCGGCGATTCATCGCCGCTTTTGATCGACCAGACGCGGTGGAGCGCGCTTTCGCAGGCTGCCCCCGCAGAACCTTGATGCCGGGCGACCTCCGACTTGAAGTTGTCGTAGTCCGTGTCTTCCGCCAGCCACACAATCGGACGCTCCCGTTTATCTGCCATCGTTCGATCTACGTGGCTGGTGCATAGGGTAACCATCCGCGTTATTCAACTCGACGAGGCGGTTCCCGACGTGATATGTTGAATCGCTCTGGCTTTGACCGAGCGCGCATTATTTACGAAGGGATGCGGAGATGCGAAAGAAAAGGGAACGGCAGCAGCAACGGCGACCGATGGCCTGGGCTGATGCCGCGGCACGGGTTATCGAAGAACCCGAAGACGAAGACACGTTGGACCGGTTGCGTTTCGATTGCAGCCAGAATGCGATTCGGTTAGACGCCCAGACCGATCGTCTGCTGGCGGTCATCTTTCTGACATTGATCGTCGGCGGCTTGACGCTTTTGCTGACGGCAAATCTCGACCTTTGGGTAGGAGCGTCGATCTTCCTGGCCTTGGCTTGCTTCGTCATTGGCCTCGGCCAAACGGTATTGCACGCTCAGATCCTTGGCCGCCTCGCACTTCATGCCGACGCCGTCGCCATCGAGGATGAGTCCAGCGCCGAGGAATTTGAGCGATTGCAGCGTGAAGCTGGAAACCAGGCCGGTTCGCAAAAGTTTTCATTGGTGCTAGGCGCTCTATTGGCTACGGGCGGAATCATCGCCCATTTTTGGCCGTACGCGTGGCGCGCCGCGGCGATCGGGCTGGGCCTGATGGCATTGATTAAGGTGATCGACGGCTTGAGGTATCTTGTGCTAAAGATCCGCGGGTGACGCTCGCGCCGCGACAACGGAGAGCGGCGGTAAATCGCCGCACTCCAGGATGAGCAGTGCAAGGTTTTGCCGAACGACCAGCGCGATCGACGGGTCGGACGGGTCGGCCGCGAGCGCGCTGAAACCAGGGGGATGATCGGCAGCGCGCTGCGGTCTCCGCGCCTGACATCGGCCCCGATCGGGCCTTGTGCCCGTCGAGCCGTGATTGACCGGCTAAGAACGCGCCACCGTCGAAGGCCCCTGCCCCCGCTGGGTTCATCCCAGTGGAAGGCGTGATTTGCAGTGCCGCCCTCAACCAAACAATTGGACCAGTCCCGTTTCGTTTATATGCCCCTAAGTTTTTGTTCCGTACGGTGGGCAGATTGATGGTTACGTTCATCTCTGTTTTTCACAGGTGCTCGGCAGTTGCTGGAACCTCCGCCACCTACCACGCCCTTTTGCCGAACGGCCAGCGCGATCGAAGCATCGGCCACGAGCGGTCTCAGACCATATGGGTGTGACCGGCAGCGCGCTGCGGCCTCCTCGCGTGACATCGGCCACGAACGGGCCTTGTGCCGGTCGAGCCGTGATTGACCGGCTAACAGCCCGCCGCCGTCGAAGGCTCTCGCCCCCGCTGGGTTCATCCCAGTGGAGCGCATGATTTGGGGCGCCCTCAGCCGAACAATTGCATACCGATCATACGTTCGACCACCCTTGCACGGAATAACCGCGCCGGTCCCCTGTCGTTGCCCGACAGACAAAATCGTTCTGTCCTTCGGACCCGCTTTCGCTCCGTTCTGACCCGCTTTTCGATCGCTTTTCGCTCAGGCGAAAAATGCGCTCGTGCAGCTTGTCGATTTGCCTAAGAGAACTCCGCGGAAGAAGAAGCCCGTCGTCTAGGCGACAGATCGTGCGTTCCACCGAGGCGAGCTCGGCGGAGACGCAGAGGTTGTCGCCAGCATCGCTTTAGCCAGTCAATCGTGTGGGCCACGGGGGCGAGCCCCGTGGAGCGAGAGAAGAGACCTCCAATATCGCGCCCGGGCCTTTCCGCGGCAGGCTACCCCTCGTGAGGGACGAACGCTCGAAATTCCTCGGGTTTCGCCCGTTATTGCAAATTTGCACGAACGGGCGGTAGTCACGAGCGATGCGCAACCGCGACAGACATTCGCCCGCCGCCTCACACGGCGGATGGCATCTGCGGCGGCCATGACCGCGCCTTGTGCCCGTCGGGCCGTGGTTGACCGTTAACAGCGCGCCGCCGTCGAGTTCGCTCGCCCCCGCTGGGTTCATCCCATTGGAGCGCTTGGTTTGAGGCGCCAGTTCTCGCC
>DASSFG010000370.1:0-4802 GCA_035694685.1 Pirellulales bacterium | reverse complement strand
TTGGTGGAACTGAATTTTGATCACGGCCACGCCGTTGAGCGTTTGTGATTCGATGCGTTTGATATCGTTGACGTTCGAGGTGATGGCGTATTCGGAGTAGGTCGTGATGCGCCGCTCGACCTCGCTCGTTTCCATCCCTTTGTAGGTCCAGATGACCGTGATCACCGGGATGTCGATTTCCGGGAAAATATCGCTCCGCATCTGTTGGATCGAGGTCGCCCCCAACACGGCGATCAATAGCGCCAGCACGGCAAACGTATAAGGGCGATTGAGAGCGAGCCGCACGATCCACATAGCCGGTCCTCCGCAAAAGAGTGGTTTGCGAAGGATAATACCGGTCAGGGCCGGCGATCTTACGCGCTTTGGAGTGCGGTAATTCATTACCGCTTTCGCCTTGCGGCGGAGCCGCTTTCTTTCGCATCTCGCATGGGTCGTGGATTGGAATTGAGTGTAAGAGTGCTTCTGGCATGCGCAAAGTCGGCTTACCGTACCGGCTGCCCCTGACGCTAGTTTTGTTCCGCCCCGATCCGGGTTTATCCCGGTCGAGCGATGATTGACCGCTAGATTGCCTCGCCGCGACAACCTCAGTCCCTCCTCTTTTTCGCGTTGCGTCCGCCGCCGCAGGCGGCGGACGCAACGCGAAAGAGAGCAGGGGGGTTACCATAAAGCGGCGCTTCTAGCGGTCAATCACCGCTCCTCCGGCATGAAGCCGGTGGTGGCGGAGCGGAACAAATCTCACATCGACTGACAGGTCAACCTCCGTCAGCAACAGGCTCGTTTTGCGCATGCCAGATTGGCCCATCGCGCAGGTAAGTGGCCACACCGTCTCAAGCCGCTCACTTATCTTTTTAGGCGTGACCTCTTGACGGGCACTCCACGGCGTGCCACAATCACCTAAGTTGTTAGGTGCATTTCATTCGGTTGCCGGTCGTGCCGCCATGAGCCGTTCGACGCCCAGCCCGCGCGAGCTGGACATATTGAAGATTCTGTGGGAGATCGGGCCCGCCAGTGTCCGTGAGGTTCATGAGCGAATGTCCGCGCAAGCGCCGCTGGCTTTTAATACCGTGCAAACCCTGCTGCGGATCATGGACGAGAAAGGGCTCGTCGTACACCGCGTGCGCGGGCGCACCTTTGTCTATTCCGCCCGGCACCGCCGCGACCGCGAGATGTCGCGGCTGCTGAATCACGTCTTTGACGGCGCCCTCGATCAGTTCGTGGTCAGCCTGCTCAAGACCAGCGACGCCAGCCCGAGCGAGCTGAAGGCGATGGAAAAACTCATCGCCGAGGCTCGGCGGAAAAGGGAAGGCCGAAAGCGGCCGGGAGATTGACATGGCATGGCATCATGCGGTGTTCGATGCGTTGGCGCGGTGGGCCATAGAAAGCGCCATCGTGCTGGCAGCGGCGGCCATCGTGGTCGCCTGCTTGCGGCAGCCGGCGAAACGCCTGCTCGTGATCCAGGAAGCGCTGCTGGTTTGCCTGGCACTGCCGTTTCTCACGCTCGTCGACGTGCCCACCGGTTGGTCGTGGCATTGGCCTGATATCGTTTTGCAGCCCGAAACAACGCCAACGGCAACGTCGGTGAATCGTGACCTCGGCGCCCCCGCGGACGATGATGTGCGTGCATCAGCGCCTACGCTTGCAGCGAAACTCACACCGCCACTTGCCTTTGATAGCGAGGAAGCATCAGCTCGTGGCAGAGACACCAAAGGCCACGAGTCTGGGGCGGGGCAGCAGCAAACTGAAGAGGACAATCCGGCGTTCAGGGCGCTTCGCCGGTTGCCCTGGCACGATGCGCGTTGGGTGTGCGTCGCGGCCTACGTTACGGGCGTGGCTTTGATGGCAAGTTGGTGGTGCTGCGGTCTGATTGCGCTGGCGCGCCTGCTGCGGCGTGCGACGCCGGCGAACGAACGCTGCCAAGCCCTTCTAACGGACGTGACGACCGGACATGCCTATCGCGTGCGGCTGTTGGTCAGCGGCGCGGCCGAGCAGCCGTTTACGTTCGGCTGGCGGCGGCCGACGATCGTTTTGCCCGAGCGGCTGGCTTGGGGCGACGAGGCCTCCTTACGTTGGTCGCTGGCACACGAATGGGCGCATGTGTCGCGGGGCGATGCCTGGTGGTGGACACTGGCGGGCGTGACACGGCTGGCGCTGTTTTATCAGCCGCTTGTCTGGTGGTTGCGGGGTCAGATCCGGCTATCGCAAGACTATCTGGCCGATGCCGACGCGGCCACCCGCGGAGCCGCAGTTGAAGATTACGCACAGTTTTTGACGGCTTGGGCGCGTTTGGGCGGCGTTCGCCCGGCCTATGTCGGCTTGGGAATTCTCGGCCGCAAATCGGACCTTTACAGGAGAGTCACCATGCTCTTAGGGAATCGACGACCACTTGATCGCGGCTGCTCGCGACGTTGGAGCGTGGGCGTAACCTGCGCAGGCGCGGCCATCGTCGCCGCGATCACAACTTACGGCGGGAAGGCGGACGAGCCACCGAGCAAAGTCAAGATTACCGAAGAGGCCGCACAGCAAACCACGGCTGACAAGGATGCCCCGCCGCCCGCGCCGGGCCCTCAAGACCCCCACGCAAAGCAACTCGTCGACGGGGTACTAAAGCGCTGCCGCGCGATCGACAGTGGTGAGTTCTGCTTCTCGCGCCAGCCGAACGAACTCGATGAGAGTGGCAACCGTGACAAAGGTATGTGTGTCGTGTTGAGCGGCAGCGATTTTCGAGTGACGCGGCAAGGCGAGGACAAGGCGGTTCGAGGCCGCCATGTGATGGTTTTTGATGCAGATCCAAAGAGAACGGGTTTTTTCCGTGATCCTCAGCGTCCTACCTTGCACATTCAGGAGGCCGACTCCCTATCGGCGGATGAGCGCGAAGAGCTACTTCCGCTGCGTGCCGGCACGCTGCCCAGCCCGGCCGCGCTGAAGTACGTCGAAGAGCATCGCAATGACGCGCACCTCGCGGGCGAGACAACCGTGGGCGAAATTGCCGTCACGAAGCTGGAATGGAATGTCTCCGCCGAGGATGCGGCTCAGCTTTTTGGCGGTGCAAGCGAGCTGCTGCGACAAGGCGGCGTGCTGCGGTTGTACGTCGCCGAGGAATTGGGATATGTCTTACCGCTCGTGGAATTTATCGACCGCTTCGAAAGCGTCGAGGCGAGGTTTGAAGCGAGCCGATTTATCGAGAAGGCCGCGGCCCTTTTCTTACCGGAGAACTATCATGTCACTCAAGGCGGCGTGCAGTTCTATACTTTCTATCAGATCGACCTGGTGAACCAGAAGATACCCGACGATCGCTTCGTGATCGCTCCCATCCCCGCGGGTACGCAGGTCATCGATGGGCGGTTGAAACGCGGCGCCATCGTGACGGCGGACGGTCGGTTTTTGCAGCCGATGCCGCCCGGCCCGTTGCAAGCCTTTACCGTGGGCGTCGCTTACGAGCACGGCTTGCCCGAAAAGCTACTGGCGGAAATGGACCGCGACGTGCTCACTGCCGCCGAATGCGAAGCACTCTTGAAGAACCGGCCGGCGACGCCGGCGGTGGCCGAAGAGAAAACGGCGCCCGCGGTCGCACCGGCCCAGGTGCCTGTCGAACAGAAAGAGGCGTTTCGTTACGCAGGTCGGAGCTTTGCGGAGTGGCGGCACCAATTGCTCAACGACCTCGACGCGAACACCTGCGCTGCCGCGATGCCTGCCGTTGTCGCCTTCGGCAATAAGGGCTATCGCGACGAAGCGATCGCCGCGCTGGCCGAAGTACTGCACGGCGATCGCTGGTCCGTCGTCCAGCAAGCCGCGTCGAGTTTGGCACAGATAGGCCCGTCCGCGGTGCCCGCGCTCATCGAAGGCTTGACGGACGACCGTCCCTTTGTGCGAGAGAATTCGGCTCAAGCTCTTGGCGGCCTGGGCCCGCGCGCCAAAGAGGCGACCGAGTCGCTGGTAAAACTGCTGGAGGTGGAGAAGAAACAGAGTTCGCCGGCGGGGCATACGCCACGTGCCGCCGTGATTCAGGCTTTGATCAACGTTGCCGGCGGCAATGAAGACTTGCAGCCGATGTTCGATCAAATCGTGGCCGGCGGCGCCGCCTCCGACCGTCAGGCCGTGCTCTTCGGCCTGCAACGGCAACCGACGGACGGGAAACTGTTGAGGCTATTGTTGCGATTGTCGCGAGACAACGACGTCTCGATCCGTGCCCAGGCGGCTGGCTTGCTCGCAGAGCGCGGCCCTGCGGAGCCGGAAGTGCTCCAAGCTCTCCAGCGTCTCATCCGCGACCTCGATCAGCAGGTTTCCTCGTCGGCGATCATGGGCCTGTTGGACCCGACCGCCGACGCGAAAACGGCGACTTCGATGATGGCCGACTCGCTGGGCTCGCCCGAAGTTCGTTATATGCTGCGGCAAGACGGCCAACTGACGCAGGCCATTCAAGTGCTGGCGCGGGATCCAGGTCAAACTTCGGTCACACTGCCGCTCTTGATCGACATCGTCGACGGCAAGATGGACGGAACGGGTGTGGCGGAGGTCAACACGGCAATCGAGACGCTGGAAAAGCTTGGGCCCGCCGCCAAGGCTGCCGTGCCCGCCTTGGAACGCCGCATGCGCGGCGAGCCAGCAGCCGACGCCGGCGTGCAGGGCATCTTGTATAACGATTTCACTCCCAAGTTCGCCCAGCGCGCCTTGTCGAAAATCACCGCATCGGACGACGAACCGCCGAAGGGAAAAAAGTAAAGTCGGTGATGACGTGTAGGGTGGGACTGGCCTGCGCAAAAGGCGGCTTTGGGCTGGTGCTCGCTTGATGCCGTTTTTGTTCC
>DASSFG010000369.1:0-5842 GCA_035694685.1 Pirellulales bacterium | reverse complement strand
AATACGGCATTTTTTGATCTCGCGTACATCCGCAGGGGGGCTGTGGTTAAGGGAGAGAGCGGAGAGTAAACCGCTCAGGAAGTGCCAAAGAGAGTGCTGCAAGCCACTTCAAGATGAAGATGAGGAAAGAATCGCGAGGCGCGAGTGGCAAGGCGGATGCAAAGCCCAAAAGCCAAGCCAGCGGCAAGCGACAATGAGGGTGGGGTTTTGTTCTTTGACAACCTGGTAAATTGCAAATGCTGAACGACCCCGTCGGTCGCTCGGGGCGCGGATTATTAACCGTCCGTGCAAAGCCCGAAGCGGAAGCGAGGAGCGGCAAGGAACCGACCTCGCTAACGCTTCGGGCTACCCATTCGAACCGTCTGCCCACTAGTATCAACGAAAATTGATGCGTTCGAGGTCGGTCGTAAAGCAAAGCGAGGGCACGTCTTGCGACTGGCGGCGGACGGCAAAGGCGCTTTTTTTTCACTAGCTTTTTCACTAGTGCTTTGTCAGGGTCAGGAATTGGGGTTGGCCATCTGTAGGGAACGCCCTCCGTGGCGTTCCGCGAACGGCGCGTTGACGTCGCTCGATAGTTCACGGAACGCCACGGAGGGCGTTCCCTACAGAGCGTCAATGGCACAGCCAAACCCAAATCTAAGTCCTGACAAAGCACTTAGTGGCCGCCCCGGCGAAACAGGGCCAAAAGAAAAAAGGTCGCTCCGCGACGAGGGAAAGCGGCGATGAATCGCCGCACTCCAAAGACTAAGACCCGTGCCCGTCGGGTTCGGCGGTGGTGACGCGGTAGTCGCGAATGTGGGCCTTGTTGCAGAGGTTCATGACCTCGACCACGTGCTCCCAAACGCAGCGCTTGTCGGCCCGGATGATCACCGTCTGCCGGCCGGGATTGTCGGCCGCGGCCTGCTTGAATACCGACAGCAATTCCACCGCGCTGAGCTGCTGCGCACGAACGACAAAGTGCCCGTCGCGATCGACGTTCACGAACAATTCTTTGGGCTTTGCCGTGAGCGGCATCGCTTCGCTGGCCTGCGGCAACACGACGTTCATCTCGCGCTCCAGCTCCTCGAACCGCGTGGCCACGAGAAAGAAGATCAGCAGCAGAAAGACGCAGTCGATCATCGGCGTCAGGTTGATGCCGTCGAGCGCCTTTCCTTTGTTGATCTTGACCGCCATACGAAGGATGAGGGATGAGAGATGAAGGATGAGGGATGGATGGAACGCACGCTATTGCGTGACGCGGATCTTGCCTTCGAATGCTTCCAGTCGCGGCAACAGGCCGAGGAGCAGTTCGTCGATTTCGTAAAAGTGGGCCTGGATGCGGCCTTCGAAATAGTGAGCAATGACGGCCGCCGGGATCGCCACCACGAGGCCACCGAAGGTCGTCACCAGGGCGACGTAAATGCCGTTGGCCAGCTCTTGCGTCTTGTTGGCGCTGGCGGCCAGATTGGCCGTTTTATAAAAACATTCGATCATGCCTTGCACGGTGCCGAGCAGTCCCAAGAGCGGCGTGATGCTCACCGCCAGCGTGATCGGCCGCACGTTTTTGTAGAGCCGGGCGGCCTCGCGCTCGCTCGTTTCTTTCATGGCATGCTCCAGCTCGGAAGTTGGGCGGCCCACTTTTAAGAGCACTGCCCGCACGACGTTGGCGGTAGTGGAAGGATGCTGTTGGCAGAGTTGATAAGCGCGTTGCGGATCGAATCCGCCGGGCGCATTGGCCAACTCGTTCAAGGCCGCCACGAAGGCCGGTGGAATGACCTTGCGCCGTCGCAGGGCCAGTCCCCGTTCGACGGCAAACACCACGACCACGAACGACATGAACGTGATCGGAACCATCAGCGGCCCGCCCATCATCCACAGCTCGAGCAGATTGGGCGGCTGTGCCGGCAACGGGGCCGGCAGCGCGTCGGCATTGTCGGCTTTTGCGGCGGGCTGCTCGTCGGGCGCATTCATCGCTTCATCGAACCGCTCTTCAGCCGCGCGCAACTTTTCGTCGGTCGAAACGTTTTCCGGGGGAGATCCGTCTTGCGAGGCGGCGAAGGGAGCCATCGCGCCGACTTGCAGGGCGATCAGCAAAAAGGTACGTGGATGCATCATTGTCCAACGGTGGGAAAGTTGCAGGTGAGTTTCTGTCCGGCGTACGCCGAGCAGCCTTAAGCCGACCTATGTCAGGCTGGAAAGCCTGACCTACTACGTCAGGCTGGAAAGCCCGACCTACTTCGCTTGCCCGAGAGCGTCCAGCCGGCCTTTGGCGAGCGAGGCTTTGTCGCTATCGGGGAAACTGTCGACGACTTCCTGGTACATTTTGACTGCCTGTTCCTTCTTGCCGAGCACTTCAAAGCAACGGCCCGCCTCGTAGAGGGCGTTGGCCTGCCATTGCGGATATCCATAGCCGTAGGCCGTTTTGAAAAAGTTCTTGATCGCTTCGGAATGGTTCTTTTTCTCGAAGTAGATTTCGCCGATCATGAACCTGGCGCGGGCCGCCACTTCCGTGTCGGCCTTGGCGGTGACTTCTTCAAACAGGGCGAGCGCTTCGTCGAACTGGCCGAGGTTTTTCCTGGCCCATCCCTCTTCGTAGAGCACTTCGGGCAGATACTCCGAGTCGGGATACTGCTTTGCCGCCTGCGCCAACGTCGCCAGGCTGCCTTGCCAGTCGTTGAGTTTGCCCTGGCCTTGCGCGGCGTGCAACAGGGCGAGCACCAGGAAGTCTTGGCCGGATGGGTTCTTCACCTGACGATAGAGCGGCAGCGCTTCGGCGTACTTGCCTTGCTTGAACAACGACTCGGCTTCCATGAATATCGCATCGTCGACGAGACTTCCTTGCGGCCAGGTTGCTCGCTGGTAAGAGAACGACTGCTGGGCCTTGTCAAACAAGTCCTGGCGGAAATAGGCCCATCCGAGCTTGTGCGCGGCCCTCTCGCCCAGCGGCGTCTTGCCGGCTTTCTGCATCGACTCGTAATAGTCGGCGGCGGCCGCAGCATATTGTTCAGCCCGGTACTCACCCTCGGCCAAGTGATACAGCGAGTCGGCGGCCAGGGGGCTTTGCGGATGGTTTTTCGCCAAACGCCGGAAGCTGTCCGTCGCCTGTTCGTTGTCGTCAAGCGATTTAAGCGTCCAACCCAGCTCATAGAGTACTTTGTCGGCGCCTTGATATTTTGCATCGTCGGCTAGAATGGCGCGAAACGTTTTCACGGCCTCCTGCGGCTGATTCAGCCCGGCCTGACAAAGGCCGAGCACGTAACGCGCATCCGACCTGTCGCTGCCCGGCGGGTTCGTTTGCAGGTACGCCTGCACGTCTTCCAGCGCGGGGCCAAACTGCTTAAGCTCCTCGCGAGCCAGGGCGCGAGCATAACGAGCGCGGGCGGCGAGATCGCTATTGCCATATTTGGCAAGCAGTGAATCGAGCGTGGCCACGGCGCCGGAAAAATCTCGTCCTCCGAGCTGCAACCAGGCAAGGCCAAGCAAGGCGTTGGGAGCCAATGAGCTGTTCGGAAACTTTTCGAGCACGGTCTTGTATTCAGCCTGCGCGGTTGCCGTATCGCCGGCGGCATAGGCGTCCTCGGCCAAACGGAAGTGTGCCCGGTCGAGCACGGGGCTATCGGCAAACTGCGTAATAAGCTGATTGAGATGCGATTTCGCCTCGGCGGGCTTGTTCAATCGCCGCTTGACCAGGGCCAGCGTCAGGAGTGTATCGGCCGCCTGTTGGCCGCGCGGCTCGGCCGCGAGACCGGCGGTGAGCGTCTTTAAGGCGGCATCGTACTTTTTCAATTCGTTTTGGCTGGCGCCCAGGAGATAGGAGGCTTCCGCGAACAGCGACTTGTCGTGCAGCGAAGGCAGCAACGGCTCCAGCGCCGTGGCGACCTCGGCGAACTTTTTGTTCAGGAACAACGCTAATCCGCGGCGCACCTGCCAGGTGGCGGCGTCGCTCCGCTTGGGATGTTGCTTCAACAAACGGTCGTATCGGGCGACAGCCTGGTCATACTTGCCGATTTGCAGATCGCTCTCGGCGGCGACGTAATCGACGTCGGCAGCCAGCTCGTTGTCGGGAAACTGCTTGAAGAATTGGTCACTGTATTCGAGCGCCTTGGCGTGTTCGCCCGAATTGAGGGAGGCCAGCGCCGCCATGTAAAGAGCCTGGGGGGCCAGGGGATCTTGCGGATACTTCTGAGCCAGGTCGGCGTAGGCGGCCACGGCGTCGCGCCGCCGCGCCGGCTGGTCGTAAAGGGCATCGGCGCGGTCCAGTGCGAGCTGCACTGCGAACGAGGTCGCTGCCGCTTGTGGGAGGGCGGTTTCCGTGATCTTCAGCGCCTCTTCCGGCTTCTTTTCTTGCAAGTAGCTACGGGCCAGCCAGTGAGCCGCCTCGGCACCCGTTGCACCGGGGACGGTCGCCAATTTTGCCAGCTCTTCACGGGCACGATCGTATTGTCCTGCGAGAAAGGCGCATCTTCCGGCGGCGAGTTGGGAAGGCTGTACCTGCTTTGATTGCGGGAACTTCTGGGAAACCAAGGCATAGACCTTGGCGGCGTCGGCAAACTTCCGCAGCTCATAAAGAGCGGTCGCTTGGCGGAAGAGGGCGATGTCTGCGTCTTTGAAACCCGAGCGAGAGGCCGCCGCCGCAAACCATTTCTCCGCGGCCTCAAATTGTTTTTGAGCGAACAGCGTTTCTCCGCGGCGAAGAGTGACCTCGGCCGCGTGCGGCCCTTGGGCAAACTGCTTGAGGTACGTGTCAAAGGTCGCCCCGGCCGCGGCAGTCTGCCCCAGCTCTTCTTGCGTTACGCCAAGCGCATACAACGCTTCGGGAACGAGTGGATCTTTGCCATACTTTTCGACTACGGTCGCATAGAGTTTAGCAGCCTCGTCTTTTTTGCCCAGCGCATACAGTGCCTCGCCGCAGTAGAAGCTGGCCCGCGCCGCCTCCTTGCTCTGCGGAAATTTTGAGATCACGGCGGCCAGGCTCTCGGCGGCTTTGGGATACATATCGGCCTGGCCGCCGACAGCGACGTTGTACTGTGCCAATCCCAGGTGCAGCCAGGCCGACGCCAGTTGTTCCGACTTCGGATAAGCGGTGATGACCTGGTTGAATGCCGTGATCGCGTCAGCGTATTGCTTGCTCTTAAGGCGGCAGATACCGAGGTAGTATTGTGCTCGGTCGGCCCGTGAATCGGAGGCATAGCTCTTGACGAATTTGGCCCATTCGTCAGCCGCCAGCGCGTATTCCTCGTGCTCCTGCAGCGCCGCCGCGGCGGCGAACTGTCGGGTTGCCGCGTCGTTGCGGGGCTTTGGTGCTTGGCCTTGACTGACGGCCGGCAAGGCGGCAAGCAGGGCGAAAAGGCCGGTCGCCAACCTCACTCGGCCGCGAAGGCTGATTTGTAATGGAATGGTCATCTCTCTAAATGGCTTCGTCGCATTGCCCCGATCTTTTTGCCCCGATCTATCAGGTGATTATCCCCTGGAATTATGACGCTTGCCAAGGGAAAGTTACGCAGCGAAGCGGCACCTTTACGTGGGATACGGCTGCTTCAGCCGATATTCCGGTCTTTGGCTCACAAAGGCGGCGGCGCGGTCGCTGCGCGAAAAGGCCTCCGGCAAAAAGGCGATGGCCTCTTCGAGCAGGTCATCGGGCTCGGCACAACTGAAGCGCACGAAACCGCCGCCGGCCTCGCCGAACGATTCACCGCCCAGGCAAGCGACGCCCAAACAATCGTCGGCGGCTTCCAACAGATACATAGCCAGTCCGTGCGAGGTGATGCCCAAACGATTGCAAACGGCGGCCACCGAAGGGAAAAGATAGAAAGTGGCGTTCGGCTCCAGGCAGCGCACGCCTTCGATGCGATTCAGCCCGGCG
>DASSFG010000368.1:0-5292 GCA_035694685.1 Pirellulales bacterium | reverse complement strand
GCGCGATGGTCGTGTCGAGCGAGCGATCGGCTCGCTGCGAAGCAGCTCGGGCACCATTGGCGGCTCGCTTTTGCTGGCCGCGGTGGAAGAGCTCGGCTGCCAGCCCGGCCCTGCGTCGCCGGGCAAATTTCCGTTCGTGGTGGGCCGTAACCGTCACTATCGCGACCTTGCATTGGGCTTTGCCGTGGACCAACGGGGACTACAGTTGCACAGTCTGGCGGATGAGCGCCCGGGCGCGTTGGTCTTGAGCGGCGATGGCGCGGTGCTGATTTCGGCACCGGACGAAGGTCCATTGCCGCTGGTGCAACTATTGCGAGCGCTCGCGCCCGACAGCCAGGTGCAGGTGCCCGCCACCAAAGAAACGGCCCAGCTAGCCCCCTGGCTCCCCTGGCCACCCATCGTGCCCCCCGCGGACCACGCGCCCACGTCGCCGCCGCTGCGCATGCCCTGACGAATGAGATCGGACTGGCTATGTTGGCTCATGCTCTGGGATCACTACGGTGTATTTTGACGCCTGCGGCGGTTGAAACATCTTTGGAGTGCGGCGATTCATCGCCGCTTTTGTGGTCGCGGAGCGACTTTCTTTCGTCGTGCCGGCTCTTGATCGTTGGTCGACAGATTAAAAGAAAGCGGCTCCGCCGCAAGCCAAAGCGGCGATGAATCGCCGCACTCCAAAGGGGCGATCGTCGCGGCGCCAAGAGTTACGGACGTGCGTTGAACGAGCGGCAAACGCACCCCCGGCTTGGGCGAATGGCAAGCCATCCACCCAAGCCTAAGGGGCGTCCTTCTGGCTTGGCGGAAGCCAGAGACTCTTGGACCCGCTTCGACGTGCTCTTTTCCGGAGACCATTCCGATTGGTGCGGAGCAATTACGCCTCGCGGATGAATTGGAAGCCATGATAAGCTTCGTTGCCGTGTTCGCCGTGGTCGAGGCCGTCGATCTCTTCTTCAGCCGTCACGCGAATGCCCACGGTCGCTTTCAACAGCACCCAAGCAATCGCAGCCACCACGAAGACGTACGCCGCACATGCCCCAACGCCCACGAGCTGAGCAATCAATTGCTTGGGGTCGTGAGTGTAGTAGAGCCCGCCGCCCGTGGCCGTCGCGACGGCGTTGCCGGCACGTGGAACGCGGCTCGGCTCGGCGAACACGCCGACGCAAAGTGTGCCGAATATACCGTTGAGCAAGTGAACCGACGTGGCGCCGACGGGATCGTCGACCTTGATCCGATCGAAGCCCAGCACACCCAGCACGACCAACACACCGGCAATCGCGCCGATCAGCACGGAAACCGGTGCGGTGACAAATGCACAAGGCGCCGTGATGGCCACCAGACCGGCCAACGCGCCGTTAAGTGTCATGCCCAGGTCGGGCTTGCCAAGCAGCAGCCACGCGGTGACGGTGGCGGTCAGAGTTGCGGCGGCCGCCGCCAGGTTCGTGGTTACGGCCACCTCGGCAATGGCGCCAGGATCAGCCGCCATGGTGCTGCCGGGATTGAACCCAAACCAGCCGAACCAGAGAACCAGGCAGCCGATCGTAGCCAGCGAGAGATTGTGGCCTGGTATCGCGTGTACCTTGCCGTCGGACCCGTACTTGCCAATGCGCGGACCAAGGATGAGAACGCCTGCCAACGCGGCCCAGCCGCCGATGGAATGCACTTGCGTCGATCCGGCAAAGTCGAGAAAGCCCCAATCGTTCTGCAAAAAGCCACCGCCCCAGATCCAATGGCCCACCACCGGGTAAATGGCGATGGCCATGATAAAGCTGAACAGGATGAACGAATGGTACTTGATGCGTTCGGCGACGGCCCCCGAAACGATCGTGGCGGCCGTTCCGGCAAAGACGAGTTGGAAAAAGAACTTGGCCCATAGCGGCACCGAAGTCCAGCCGAGCGAGGCAAACACACCCGTGGTGTCTTCGCCGTGGTTCACCATCCAGAGGCCCTCTTTGCCGATGTATGGCGAACCCCCGCCGAACATCAGGCCAAAACCTAACAACCAGAAGCCGATGGTTGTGACGGCGAAGACAATGAAGTTCTTCGAGAGAATGTTGACGCAGTTTTTCTGCCGGCACATGCCTGATTCGACGCAGGCGAAGCCCAGGTTCATGAAGAACACGAGCATGCCCGTGATCATCACCCACACGGTGTCGATCATCACCTTCAGGTCCGCCGGCGTCGGTGGCGCGGGAGCGGGCGCGGCACTGGCATCCGCAGGCGCGTCGGCCGAAACTCCGGCCACGGGTGCGTCGGTGGCCGTGGCGGCAACCGCGTCCTCCTGACCTTGCGCGATGGCCGCGCAGGCAAAACTCAGAAGAACAATTAGTCCAATCCCCAATAACCGACCGTCAGTTAGAATTCTCGCCATGGCTTGATGCTTCCAGAAGGACTTGAAGACGACACCCATAACGCCGCGCCACCCGCCTGATGGCTGTCGCAGCCCTCTTGGGCGGCGCGCACGGCAATGGTTCCGGGCCGAAAAGCGATTGATGTGCCACTTCTTCCATAGAACCACCGGTCCGACTCCAAACAACAAGCCACAACAAGCGGTGCGGGCACGGTTTGCGCGGTGTGAAACGACGCCAAAGAGCCCCCCATACCGCGTCGCTTTCCTTGGCGAGTGCCGCCTTGCGCGGCATGACTTGCCGTGCAGATAGGCAGGAGGCGACGTAGTTTCGACTAGCTAAATAGCCGCGCAATTACCGGGCGCTGGGCATCGGTGGCTGGGGCAACGCTGGCCGTACTCGTTTACCACCCGTCAAACACGCTGCCGGCCAGCGATGCCCCGGTGGCCGAATTCCGGGGCATCGCCGCGGCATCTCTCTCTGCCAAAATCCGGCACCTGTTGCGGCTCTGCCCCAGCCACCGCTACTCTCTCGACATACTCGATGTCCGATAATCGCGCACGGCTATATAGGAAGCGGGCTCGCGCAAGATCATAATGAGCTGAATCCTGGGCGTCGCGTTCGACTCGCCCGGGCGTCACCACGCTCAGGTCTTCATGTCGCTCAACGTCAGCAGCGTCGCCAAAAAAGTCATCGGTAACGTCGAGAAGGTGATTCTCGGTAAGCGGCAGGAGCTATTGTTGGCGCTGGTGTCATACCTCTGCGAAGGGCACATCCTGCTGGAAGACGTGCCAGGCGTGGCCAAGACAATGCTTGCCCGCTCGTTGGCTCGCAGTATCGACTGTTCGTTTAAGCGTGTGCAGTGTACGCCCGACTTGCTTCCCTCCGACATTACGGGCGCCTCGATCTTCAACCAAAAGTCGGCCGAGTTTGTCTTTCGCGCCGGGCCGATTTTTGCCCAAATCGTCTTGGCCGACGAGATCAACCGGGCTACGCCACGCACGCAGGCGGCGCTCTTGGAAGCCATGGGCGAAAGCCGCGTGACCGTCGACGGGCAAACGTACGACCTGGAACGGCCGTTCCTGGTGATCGCCACGCAGAACCCGGTCGATCACGAGGGCACCTTTCCCCTGCCCGAAGCCCAACTCGACCGCTTTCTGGTGCGGCTCAGCCTCGGGTATCCCAGCTTCGAAGACGAGGGCAAGATACTGGAGCGGCTGCAACGCGCACATCCCGTCGACCAGATTGAACCGGTGGTGACGCCGGCCGACGTCATCGCCTGTCAAAAGGCGATTCGCGAGGTGTACGTCGATGAAAAAGTGCGGAACTACATTTTGGAGATCGTGCACGGCACGCGGTTGCACGACGACGTGGCGTTGGGCGGCAGCCCGCGTGCGTCATTGGCCCTGTTCCGCACCAGCCAGGCGGTGGCGGCCATGCGCGGCAACAACTTCGTGTTGCCCGACGACGTGAAGCGCATGGTCGGCCCTGTGCTCAACCACCGCCTGGTGCTCAAGCCCGAAAGCCGGCTGCGAAAGGTGACGGCCTCCAAGGTGCTCGACGAAGTCGTCGCTGAGGTCCCCGTGCCCGTGGCATCCGGAGACGCCGCCCACCGGGCATAGGTGATTAGAAAAAAGGTGGTCCAACGCGCGTCAACGATCTGGGCGAGCGGTGGGTTGTCAGCCGTCCGGCAATGCCGTCCGCCGTGAGCGTATTCATTTTCGGCCGCCTGAAGGATCGCCCACTGAAACCCACGCTCGTTCGCGGTTCGAGCGCAACACGGCTTCGGTCCAGTCATACATCGGCAAGGCAATCTCGGGACCGGAGACGATTGGTTTGCCGTCGAGAATTGCATCGATGAAGGCGGCGTCGGGCGAACCGTCGGGCGCGAGGTCGAAGATTTCTTCAACCCGGTTCTCTTTGGCCCGGTAGATTTTTTCGCTCCGCAGCAGCAGGTCGCCGTCGCGACAGTGAAAATGGATGTCCTCGCGCCAGTGATTGGCGTCGCCCACAAAATGGGCAAACAAGCCGGCGCCGCTGGTCAACTGAGACATCGCCTGGGTTGTAATTTCCACCTGGCTGCCGCGGCGTTCGCTCAAGGCAAAAACCCGCGTAGGCCGCTCGCCGGTAATGAAATTGACGACGTCGATCTGATGGCTGCCCGCGTCGCCAAAATAGCCGGCTCCCACGCGCGGATCGTCGCGCCAAGTGCCGTGAATCGTCTGCTGCCAGCGTTCGCAAACGTAAAGGTGTACCTGCCGCAGAGGGCCATACCACTCTGCGCGCTCGGTGAACTCTCGGCGAGCCGTGACGTAAGGGGCTTTGTAGCGCCGCTGGTAGCCCACCAGCAACAACCGACCCGTCTGCACGGCCCGCCCGATCAGGTCGACGATCTGTTCCCGCCGATCGGCGAGAGGCTTTTCGCAGAGCACGTCAAGGCCGGCCTCGAAGGCCTGGCAGCACTGCTCGTAATGGACCGTCGTGGGCGAGCAAATTACGGCCGCACGGGCACCATGCCCTGCGATGGCCCGGCTGGCATCGGTCTCGATCTCGGCCTGGGGAAAAAACTCATTTCGCAACCGCGCTGCGGCCTCTCGGGAAGGATCGGAGCACACCGCCACTTCCACTCGCCGATCACCGCGAAAGCATTCGGCATGACGTCGCCCAACCACGCCACAGCCAATGAAGGCAACATTGACACGTTTCGGTTCGTTCCCAGGCATCTTGTAACGTGTATCACCTTAGCCGCGAATCGGCAATGGCCGGCGCGAATGGGTGGTGTCTTAAAGTTGTGTCGCTTATTCGACGCACCTATCGTCGTAGGGTGGGCCTGGCCTGCGCAAAATCCAGCTTCGCAATGCGCCCCGCTTGATGCTGGTTTTGTCCGCCACGTCCGGGGCTTGCCCCCGGCGGGCGCTGACTGACAGGCTAGATGTCCGGCACCATACGC
>DASSFG010000367.1:0-2653 GCA_035694685.1 Pirellulales bacterium | reverse complement strand
ACGCGAGTCCCACCACCTGGTGGAATCATGGTGGGACTCGCTTCGCTCGTCCCACCCTACGCTCTATTCGCCACCATCCATCAACCCACGGCTGACAAAGACTAGGTTCTCGGCTTCCAATTTGGTGCGCGCAAATGGTGCCACACGCTAAAATGTTGGCATCTGGAATTCCGTCCTCTGCGATCTGGTTCCATGAGTAGCAAACGCCGGCCACAGATGTCACGACTTTGCGTCTCGACGCGGCGAGAAATGATTCGAGCAGGTTCAATCGGGCTGCTCGGCGTCAGCCTGGCCGATCTGTTTGCGGCAAGCAGTGCGGCAAGTACGTCGACCGTCACGCCCGACAAGTCGGTGATTTTCATCTTCCTGACCGGCGGCCTGTCGCATCAGGACAGCTTCGATCTGAAGCCCGAGGCGCCCGATTCAGTGCGGGGAGAATTTCGGCCGATCGCCACTCGCACCGGCGGCATCTCGATCTGCGAACACTTGCCGCTCTTGGCCGAGCGGAGCGAGCGGTTCGCACTCGTCAGATCGATGTCGACGAAGAGCAACGGGCACGAAGAAGCCTGCCATATGCTGCTCACCGGCCGCCTCGATGTGCCCAGCGCGGCAAGCCTCGGAAAGCCGCCAAGTCCGAACGAGTGGCCGTCGCTGGCTTCGCAGGTGACGTATGCCACGCAGGGCCGCCAGCGGTTGCCTGCGGCCGTGGTCTTGCCGCAACCAAGTGTCAATGAAACGGGTAATGTGCGACCTGGCCAATACGCCGGTAAGCTCGGCAAGAAATACGAAGCCTGGCACATGGACATTGCCGCGCCTTGCCCGCTCGGCAACGGCGCTTGCCCGAACTGCTTTCGTTTTGACTCGAACTTGTTCGTACACGGTGCCGACACGATCTTCGATACGCCATCGCTGAGCCTGCCCGACGGTGGGCCGGCCCGGCTTGCAGGACGCATGAGCCTGCTGGACCATGTCGAACAGCAGCGGCGGAGACTGGCCGATGCCGCCGAGCGAACCTCGTTCGATGAACAACGTCAGCAGGCGATCAACGTGCTTACCAATCCGAAGGTGCGCTCCGCGTTTGACGTAGAACATGCCGATTCAGCGTCGCTCGAGCGTTATGGCAAGAACAAGTTTGGGCTGTCGCTGTTGATGGCTTTCCGACTAGTGGCGGCGGGGGTCAACCTGGTGCAGGTGAACCTCGGCAAGAATTCGTCGTGGGACACGCACCGTCGCAACTTTGTCAATCTCAAAGACAACCTCCTGCCCTATGCTGACAGGGCCGTGGCCGCCTTACTCGACGACCTCAGCACTAGCGGCTTGATCGATTCGACCCTGGTCGTGATGACGGGCGAGTTTGGCCGCACGCCGAAGATCAACAAAGACGCCGGCCGCGATCATTGGGGACCGGCGATGACCAGCTTCTTTGCCGGTGCGGGCGTCCGCGGCGGGACGGTGATCGGCGCGACCGACAAGCTGGCCGCCTACCCCGTGAGCGATCAACAGACTCCTGAGAACCTCGCCGCTACTATCTACGAGACGCTGGGCATTCCACGCAACGCGCAATGGGAAGACGTTGATGGCCGCGTCCACCGGCTTTACCTCGCTCCATCGATCATCGGGCTAACGTAATCGCGTCGCAGGTAACCGTGAGTTCGGTCTGCGAAGCGAGGCACTAACCCGACGCATCAGCGAATCAAATACCCCGAAGACCATCAACCTACCAAATGCCGGCGCCGAAGGCGCCGTGCTTGTTCGAGTTGGAGACGGCGGGCTGCACGGGCACGGTGTGCGGCGCGCGGGGCGCCGTTTGAGCCGGCTCCAAACGCGTCTTTTCAATCGCCGCTTCTCGCGCCGCAGGCTTCGGCCGCTTGGCCGGACGCTCCAGCTCGAAGTCGTCGAAGTCGTCGTAACTGGGAACGTAGTCCGGCAGCTTCGACCGCTCGACCTCGTCGCGAAACGCCCGGATCACCGCCTCTTGAATCAGCTCGCGGCAGGCCGAATTGATGGGATGGGCGATGTCGGCGTAGAGCTTCGCGCGGCCGTCGTCGTCTTTGGCCACGCGGTCGTCCTTCAGCCGCTGACCGCATTGATTGCAATACGCCGCACGCAAGTGGTTCTTCGAGCCGCAACCGGGGCAGTGCGCCGTCAGCTTGCGGCTGGGCATGGCCACGAACGGCCCCGTTATGCCTTCAATGATCTTCAGATCGCGGACCACAAAGCAGTGGTCAAACGTGATGGAGCAGAAGCCTTGCAGACGTTCGCCGGCGTCCTCCATTAACTTGATGCGCACCTCGGTGATTTCCACGGCCATTCTCCTTCGCCCGTCAGCAAGTTCCTTGAACGGCGTAGACGCGCCCTACGCCACGAGCCCGCAAAAAAGCGGCAAGCCGCCGAGCGTGGCGGGCATGCCGACATAAGCCGAAGTAACTTGTCCCGCTGCCACTCATCCGATGCCCCAAAAAGTCGAGTTGCCCGAATTCGCGGCTGAGCCGCGCGATCCAGGGCGAAAGTTTTTCCGCAGCCGCCTGCAGGGCGTTGTGCAGACGGCCGGCCGCGCCGGCCAGCACACCCTGCCGCAAAGCGTCGAGCAGTCCGGCCACGCGCCGCGGCTCGCTCGAGGGGCGGCAGGCGCGATAGACGTCGGCCGTCGACA
>DASSFG010000366.1:0-8503 GCA_035694685.1 Pirellulales bacterium | reverse complement strand
GAAGGGCGGGCCGAAGCCCGCGCAGAAGGGCTGCGCGAGGGAATTGCCTTGGCTTTGGAAGCGAAGTTCGGCCAGCCAGGCCGCAAACTCATGACCCGAGTGCGCCGGATTACCGACCTCGCCGAGCTGCAGCGATTGGCTAAGGTCATAAGGACAGCCAAGACTGCGGATGACGTGCGCCTGCATCTCGACTCGTGATGAAAAGTCACGGTCCCCGCGCTGTTGCGCTCCTCAATGCGGACTACTAGCGCAGGGCACGCCGAGTTTCGTGACGAGAGGTGCCCGACCGCAAAGGCGGCTATTTTTTCTGAATGTCGTACGCGAACAGCAGATCCTGATCGCGCAGGTAGAGCCGCCCTTCGGCAATGGCGGGGTGCGGCCAGCTTGGCTGGCCGGTGCCGGGCAACTCAAAGGTGCTCTTCAGGTTGTACTTCTTCGGCGTCGCTTCGATCAGAGCCATCACACCGTTCTGATAGCGAAAATACAGATTTCCGTCGGCGTAGGCAATGGCCGCAGATTCTTGCCCTGGGCCGCGGCCCGGGTGCCAGGCCACTTTGCCCGTCAGCAGGTCCACGCAGAGCGGAAAGCCCTGATTGTGGCCATTGCCGCAATAGACGTGCTTGCCCACTAGCACCATACCGCCGTGATGGTTCTGCATTACGTTGGCATTCAAAAAATACTTTTCCATCGCTTTGACCCCGTTTTTTTGTTTCACCAGCTTGAGCAGGGCGGCGCCGGTGCCGTAGCCCGACGAGCAAAATACGTAGTCGTCGCTGACGATCGGCGTAGGAATGTTGGCGGTGTCGTTGGCGATGCGATTGTAGCCCCAGAGCATTTCGCCGTTCTCGGCCCGCACGCCGATCACGCCGCGTCCGATGAGTTGCACGTATTGCTTTACGCCGGCGCCGTGGCTGACGACGATGGAGGAATAGCCGGCGCCGTCCTTACCGCGAGGCCCGACGTCGCTCGGCATGGCCGCCTTCCAGATGGTGTCGCCCGTCATTTTGTCGAGGGCCACGATCATGGCGTCGTTACCGCCAGGGGTGCATATCAGCCGGTCGCCGTCGATCAAGGGCGACTCGCTGAAGCCCCAGCCCGACATCATCTTGCCGCCAAAGTCGCTGCCAAAATTCTTCTTCCATAGGATCTGGCCGTCGGCAATCTTGGCGCACACCAGGTCGCCTTGCAGGCCGATGGCATAGACGCGGTCGCCATCGACGGTAGGAGTGCCGTTGGAGTGATCGCCGCCGCCCACCGGAGTCGACCATAAGATCTTGCCGTCGCCGCCGTCGATGGCCGAGAGGTGCTCTTTGCGATCGCGGCTGCCGAGCGTATAGATCTTGCCAGCGTCCACCGCGACGCTCGAAAAGCCGCCGCCCAGCCCCGTCGCTTTCCAGACCAGCGGCGGGCCTTTTTCCGGCCACTTATCGAGCAGATCGGTCTCCGGCGAGATGCCGTCGCGGTTAGGCCCGCGCCATTGTGGCCATTCATTCAGTGAAGCCTTGCGCGCGGCACTCAACGCGGCCGGCAGAAAGAGCAACGAGGCAACCAAGCCGACGGAGACGAGAGAACGAATCATGAAGAACTTCTGGCTACAAAGAGTGGAGAGTGAAGAGTGGAAAGTGGAAAGTTGCGGCTGTAAACGAATGACGAAGCCGAGGGATCCTTCGGACTTCGTCATTCGTCATTCGCGCTCGCAAGCTCGCTGGTCCCACCCTACACCAACTCAGCGATCGGCTCGCCTTGTTCGAGGATGTATACCGGACGGCCGGCCTGGTTGACAAACTGAATCTTGGGGTCGATGCCGAGCACGTGAAAAACCGTGGCCATCAAGTCGTGCGGACGAATCGGCGTCGTCTGGGGCACGTCGGCCTTGCTGGCCGACTGGCCCACGACCCGGCCCATTTGCAGACCGCCGCCAGCCAAAGCCAGCGTGCTCAACGGCGCCCAGTGATCGCGGCCGGCGTTGCGGTTGATCTTGGGCGTGCGGCCGAATTCGCCGGTCACCACCAGCAGAATCTTCTCGCTCAGACCGCGGTTGTAAACGTCGTCGATAAAGGTCGCCAACGCGCGGTCGAGCTCCGGGCTGCGACGCTCCAGCGCCTGTTTGATTTGCCCGTGCATGTCCCAACCGCCGTAGGAGACGGTGACAAAACCGCAGCCTGCCTCGCACAGGCGTCGGGCACGCAGCATCTGCTCGCCCAGCCCTTTGCCATATCGCTCGACGACGTGCGGCTCTTCCCCCTTGGTGTCGAACGCCTTGGCGGCGTTGCCCAACACCAGGTCGAACGCTTGTTGCTCGAAGCGGTTGAGGCCTTCCATCAAGGCGTCGTGATCGGCGCGGCGCTTGAGGCGGTCGAGTCCGTCGAGCAGCTCGCGGCGGTCTTGCAAACGCTCGTCGGTGACGATCAAGTCCATGTTCCGCCGCGCCTGCCCGGCCGGATCGAACGGCGCGCAGGCCGGGCCGAGAAAGGCGGGGCCATCGCTGCCGACGCCGCCCAAGCGCACATAGGTAGGCATGCCGGTTTGTGGATGATTGGCGCCGCGCACTCGCGCGGCGATCGAGCCCAGTGACGGGCGCGTGGGCAGGCCGCCGTTGTCGATGTTGCGGTTGTCGTAGCCGGTCATCACGTAATGCGTGCCGCCGCCGTGTCCGCTGTTGCTATGGGCGAACGAGCGGACGATGGCCATCTTGTCGACCACCGACGCCAGGTTAGGAAACGTGCCGCCCAGCGTGACGCCGGCCAGCTTGGTGCTCACCTCGCCGGTAATGCTGCGATACTCGGAGGGGGCCGAAAGCTTAGGGTCGAACGTTTCGATGTGCGTCGGCCCACCGCCCAGCCAGACCCAGACGACGGACGTGTCTTTGACCGGTTGCCCGGCGGCTTTCGCTTGTGCCCGGGCCGTCAGGAGATGGGCGAGCGACAGACCCCCGGTCCCGAGCGTGCCGACCTTCAAAAACTCCCGGCGCGACGTACCTTCGCAATCACGAAACCTGCGATTGAACAGCACCTCAAGCATGGCAGACCCTTTCCTGAAAGACACGTGCGTTTTGTTATTCTTCGCCGCCGAGGTAACTGCATCGCAGTCACTTCCAAGTTCTTCTCCGGCGGCGCTATGCGGATTATATCGACCATTCCACATTTGCCACAACTTTTGTTCGTCAAACTCCCCGATTTCCGCTCAATCGCTACAGGCGGAATAGCCGACAAACCTGATGAGCCGCTGGTGGCTTTTTGCCCGGTTTTACTCAAGTTCGGATGCTGATGTACCGAATCGCAACGGCCTGGATAGGGAGCATACTGGTGGCGTGCGCCATGCTCGTGCCTGCGCCAGTGCAGGCCCAGTTGATCGGGCTGAGCGACGAAATCATTCTCATCTCCAAAGGCCAGGCCAAAAAACGGCAGTACCAGCAGCAACAGTCAAGCCTGGGCGCTGCCCCGGGGGCCGGCGAGAAACCCTTCCTGCACGACCCCGGCGGGCGCGGCAGAGGCATCCAACAACATGCCAACCCGGCCGCCTCGACCGTTCGCTTTCGCGGTGCCCACGGCAGCGCCCTCTCCTCGATGTCGACGCCGGGCCCGCAGATCGTTCACTCGTCGGCGCCGCTGGGGGCCGCTCATCCGCGGATCAAGGCCGAAGAACTGCCGCCGCCTCTATATGGTCCATTAGAGTTGCCACAGGGCGACGTCGAGGGACCGCCTAGCGGACTCACGCTCGACGATGCCATCGAGCGACTGGTCCGTTACAACCCGGACCTGCAAGCCAAGGCCTACGAAATTCCGCAGGCCAAGGCAGACGTCGTCACCGCCGGTCTGCGCGGCAATCCTTTTTATTTTCTCTCGGCCAGCAATTACCCGTACGCTCCCTATTCGCCGACGCGGCCGGGCGGCACGAACTACAGCGTCAGCGTGGTGCAGCCGATCGACATCAATCACAAACGCGCTGCCCGTAGCACGGCCGCGCGGGCCGCGGTGACCGTGCTCGAAGCCCAATACACCGACGCCGTGCGGCTGGCAATCGACGAGTTGTACGTCGCCTTTGTCGACGTGATCGTGGCCCGCGAAACAATCCGCTACGCGGAAGCCAGCCTGGCGGGGGCGGTCCAGCGCTTGGAAAAGGTGACCCTGCAGTTCGAGAAAGAGGCCATTATCGAGCCCGATTATCTGGACGTGGTCAACCAACGCGACGCCGCCGTCATTAGCTTGGAGCGGGCCAGGGCGCAGCAGCTTCAGGCGCGGCATACGCTGGCCACGCTGCTGGCCTTGCCGCCGGAGGCCGCCGAGCAACTGGAAGTGCGCGGGGCCATCCGCGACAACGCCCCGCGTCCGCCGACCCGCGACGAGCTAGTGCAGACGGCGTTGCGCGTGCGGCCCGACTTAGCCGCCTATCGGCTGGGCATCCACCGCGCACGGTCCGACCTGCAGGTCAACCGCAAAGAAGTGATTGAAGACGTGTTTGTGATTTATTCGCCCTACCAGACGCAAAGCAACCGCGCGACCGGCGGCCAGAACGCCACGAGCTTTTCCTTCGGGCTGCTGGGCACCATTCCGCTCTTTAACCGCAACCAGGGCGACATCCGCCGCGCCGAGCTCAACATCAGGCAGACACAGGTGGCGCTGGCGGCGATCGAGCGGCAGGTGGTCGCCGAGGTCGATCGCGCGAACGTCGAGTACTACTCCACGCTCAATGCGGTCGAGCGGTTGGAAAAGACGATCCTACCGAACTCGCTGCGGGTGCGCGACGCGATCCAGCGGCTTTACGAAAGCAAGGAGCGCAGCCGGCTCGACGTCTACGAGGCCCAGCGCAAGCACAACGAGATCGTGCGGCAATACCGGGACGCGGTCATTGCCCATCGCCGCGCCATGCTGCACCTCAACACCGTCGTCGCCCAACGTCTGCTACCTTGATGTGTGTGGAACGGAATTCATTCCGTTTCGCACGTTCACAACGGAATAAATTTCGGTCTACAACAAAAACCGCATAAAATCCGACAGCCCAGAAGGTCCGATTTTGCGCAGGCCAGGCCCATCCTCCTTACTCTCCCAGCGTCGATTTGCGTCGCAGGATGTGGTGATAATGCTGGGCGAAGCGATGGGCTTCGTCGCGCACGTACTGCAACAGGCGCAAGGCGTAGGCGTGGCGGCTGAGCCGCAAGGGCTCGTCGCCGCCGGCAACGTAAATCTCTTCTTCGCGCTTGGCCAGCGAGATGACCGTGGGCGGTTGAATGCCCAGCGCGTCAAACGCCGCCAGGCCGGCGTTAAGCTGTCCTTTGCCGCCGTCGATCAGCAGCAGGTCGGGGAACGTCTCTCCTTCGGCCTCCAGCCGCTGGAACCGCCGCGCCACCACTTCGTGGATGCTGGCAAAGTCATCGACGCCGGCCACCGAGCGGATCTTGAACCGTTTGTAGCCCGGCTTGAACGGCAGCCCGTCGATGAATTGCACGAGGCTGGCCACCGTCTCGCCCCCGCCCAGGTGCGCGATGTCCACCCCCTCGATCACGCGCGGCGGTTCGGCCAACTTGAGCACCTTCTTCAGCCCCGCCAGGCCCTTTTTAGGGTCGATGTAAAAAACTTCGGGTTGAACGTGCGTATCGAGCTCGCCACGCTCGTCGAGCGTTTCGAGCATGCGGATTTCGTCCCGCAATCGGGCGGCCCGCTCGAAGCGCAGCTCTTTGGAGGCCGCCGCCATCTCCTTGCGCATCTGCCTTAATAGCGTACTCTTCTTGCCCTCCAAAAACATCCGCAGGCGATGGATGTCGCGGCGATATTCTTCTTTGCTGATCCGCAGGTTGCACGGTGCCGTACACTGATTGATGCTGGCCAGCAGGCAGGGCCGGAACCAGCGCCATTTTTCGTCGCCCTCGTCGATGTCGAGGCTGCACGTCCGGAACTTGAAAATCTTTTGCAGCACCTGGATCGCTCCCCGCAATCCGCTGGCGCTGGCAAAGGGGCCATAGAGCTTGGTGCCGCGCTCGCTTGGCTCGCGTGTGAACTCGACGCGCGGATAGTCCTCCCGCGTATAGATTTCGAGATAGGGAAACGTCTTGTCGTCTTTCAACTCCTGGTTGAACTTGGGCTGCACGTCTTTGACGAGCCGGGCCTCGGCCAGCAGGGCATCGACCTCGCTCTCGGCTTCGACGAAGTCGATGTCGGCGATCTCGCGCACCAGTTCGGCGGTGCGGCGGTCCAGGGCCGCGGCCTTCAAAAAATAGCTGCCTGCACGGGCACGCAGGTTCTTCGCCTTGCCGACGTAGATCACCCTGCCCGCGGCGTCTTTCATCAGATAGACGCCGGGCTTTTGCGGGAATTCGCGCACCTTGGCCGCCGCATGGCGAAAGCCGGGCGTCTGGCCGCTATCGCTGCTCGCCTCGATAAGCTGTTGTTGGAGATCGCCTTCTTCAGACATGCTAAATCATTGTACGCACTCGGGGCCTCAATCCAACCGATTGCCGTTTCGCCGCGCAAGGATTAGGGTGAAGGGCAGGGGAAGTGAAGAGTGGAAGTGGAAAGTGGAAAGTGGAAAGTGGAAAAGCCGGTGTTGAGGCAGGGAGCAATGACGCCGCATGCGGCCACGATCGGGGCTTGTCCCCGCCGAGCCATGAGTGAAAGGCTAAGTTCGCGATGCGTGTCTGCCGCCGCCCCGACTCGAATCGAGCTAGACGACGAAGGAACCACAACGACACAGAGACATGGAGTCGACAAAAGGTTTGAGGTGGTCACCTCCCCTCATCCCTCATCCCTCATCTCTCATCTCTCAGCGTGTCTTTGTGTCTTCGTGGTCGATTTGAACGAGGTTTTACATGAGCGAACAACCGTCGCGTTTCAAAGACCTGGTTTCCGACGCCAAGCGGCGCGTCAAAGAAGTGACCATCGACGAGGTGCGAAAGCGTCTCGACGGCGGTGAGCGAGTGCAGCTCGTCGACGTGCGTGAAGACAGCGAATGGGTGCAGGGTCGCCTGCCCGGCGCGGTGCACCTGAGCAAGGGCGTCATCGAGCGCGACGTCGAAAAGCGTTTCCCGCAGACCGACACCGAACTGGTGCTCTATTGCGGCGGCGGCTCGCGCTCGGCCTTGGCCGCCGACAACTTGCAGAAGATGGGTTACACCAACGTTCTCTCGCTGATCGGCGGCTTCAAAAGCTGGCGCGACGCCGGCTATCCGCTCGAAACCGGCCCGGCGTGAGATAATCTTCGTTTAGGCCTTGAATCGTTGAGCCAAGAAAATGGAGAGTACATGACCTATCAAGGGAAAGTCGAAAACGGCGTTATTATTTTGCCTGATGGCGTGACGCTGCCGGAAGGGCTAAGCGTGACGATCACGCCATCGCCGGCTCCTGCCAATGCGGAGCCTAGCGTCTGGCAGAAGTTGGAAGCCGTAGGGCGCTGGGCCGAGACACAGCCTTGCACGCTGCCGCGCGATTTGGCGGAAAACCACGATCACTATCTACATGGCCGGCCAAAAAAGACATGAATGTGACGTTCGTTGACACCTTCTATTATCTGGCGTTGGTGAATGCTGACGACGCGGGTCATGAAAGGGCAATGGCCGCAAGTCATAATCGCCAGGGCCGGTTGGTCACGACGCAGTGGATCATGGTTGAGATAGGCGATGCCTAGGCCGGTCCAATTGAGCGGCCGAAATTCTTGACGATACTTGAAGCCATCGGCAACGACCCCACCGTTGACCTTGTCGAGGCGAACACCGCGCTTTTTCAACGCGCCATCGATCTCTACCGTCGTCGTCCCGACAAGGAGTGGTCTTTAACAGACTGCACCAGCTTCGTGGTGATGCAAGAGCAAGAAATCCGGGAGGCTCTTACAGCCGATTCGCACTTCGAGCAGGCGGGGTTTATCGCACTGCTGAAAGACTGACTGACAAAAGCAACCGCCGCCTTAGTTCGGCGTTCTCTTTCTGCAGCTCCGCGGATTCGCTGGTCCGCTTCGATCCGCGTCACCCCGGGCGATAGGCGGATCGTTCAAGAGGTGACGGAGAACGACGAGATTGATGAAGCGATGATCGCCGGGCTTGCGGCGTTCTAGCGTTCCGCCCCGCTCGGCAAAGTGCTTCTTCGTAAAACGGCGGATCGTCGAAGCGCTTTTTCCCATCGCTTTCTCAGCGTCCTCGGGCCTCAACCAGTCGCCGGACCCCTTGGGTGTCGGGATGCGTGCAAGCTGGTCACGAAGTTGTCAAATCGCGATCCGCGCATCGCATCGTGCATCTATCTGTCAGTAGCTCTTATCGCCGCGGGCGGTAAGACGGCAACTGGGCGATGTTAGTTTTCGGTTAACTGGTCTCGCCAGCATTAACGCGTCGCCAGACCGTGCCACATGAGGGCGATTGCCCTCGACGCCCCTTTAATCTCTGAAGTGGACCCCAAAAACTGGACAGGTGAATAAGATGTAGGCATCTCGCAGGAGGCAAGCAAGAGGAGGGCCTGATAGTTGAGCAGGAAGCGTCGAGTGTTTGGTGCGTCGTTCAAGGCTCAGGTGGCCTTGTCGGCGG
>DASSFG010000365.1:0-4229 GCA_035694685.1 Pirellulales bacterium | reverse complement strand
CGAGCAGCACGTCGATACGCCCGTCGTTGTCGAAATCGGCGGTGGCGGAACCGCGGCCGACGATCGGCTCGGCCAACGCCGGATCGAGAGCGGGCAGGAGGTCGACAAAACGCTCTCCTTGCTCGTTGCGCAGCAGCAGCGGCGCCTGCCGCAACGTCTCGCCGGGCTTGATCTGGCCGGCGTTGTCGTAGACGTGCCCGTTGGCGTAGCAGAGGTCGGGCCAACTGTCGTTATCCATGTCGAGCCACTTGGCGCCAAAACCGAGGCACTCGCGAGTGGCCGAGGAAATGCCGGCTTGCGCGCCGACCTGGTGGAAACTGTGCCAGCCGCCGCCGTCGTCAAGCTGGTACACGTCGTGCCGGAACAGGGCGAAGCAGCTCTTTTGAAAGTCGGTGACCGTCAGATCGAGCAGGCCGTCGCGATTGAAGTCGGCCCAGTCGGCGCCCATCGCGGCCATGGGGAGCCACTCGTGGCCGACGGCGACTCCGATCTGGGTGGCAACGTTGTTGAACCGCATGCCGCCGAGATTGTGCAGGAAATCGGCGCGTGGGCCGTCGTTGCCGATGTAAACATCGGGCCGGTTGTCGTCGTCCAGATCGGTGAAGGTCAGCACCATCGCCGCGCCACTCGTGGCGTGCATGCCGTCCGATTCTGCAACAGGCTCAAACCTGCCCTGGCCCGCGTTTCGCCACAGCTCGCCTTTCTCGCGTGGGTAGATTTGCGGCGGGCACGCAGAGACCACGCCTGGCGCATGCTCGCAGTGCTGCTGGGAGCCGGGACCGAAAACCACATAGTTCAAGATCGCCAGATCGAGCAAGCCGTCGCCGTCCAGATCCATGAAACCGGCGCTAGTGCCCCAGTGGCGGCGATTAGCCGGATCGAGGCCCGATGACGATGTGACGTCGACGAACGTGCCATTTCCGTCATTTTTGAACAACGCCAATCGCTGGAAGCCGGTCAGCAGCACGTCGAGCCACCCGTCGCCGTCGTAGTCGCCGACGGCCACGCCGGTCCAGTCAGACCTGAGGCGCGTTTCCGCGCCGGCGCGGGCCCGGCGACCATTCGAATAGTTAGGGGACAATCGGGTCGAACCGGTCCGCCTCCGTCGATTGCCGACTTCGAGACCCTGAGCGGAGAGCAGACCTGATTGGTTCGTCACGTTTTCAAAATGGCCGTCGCCTGCGTTTCGATACAGCACGGGGTGCGGATCGGCGACGAGCAGCACGTCTTGCCGCCCGTCATTGTCATAGTCAAACGCCGCACAGCCGCAGCCGAAGGCGTCGCGTATTGACATGGGCCGTGGTTGCCGCGGCCAGACATGAAGCAGGCCGCGCTCGCGGGCCACCTCGGCAAAGTCGACGCCCTCGGTATCGATTGCCGACCGTGGCGAAGCCACGCAGGCAAGAGTCTCCGGCACGAGAGGAGAACCGTCCGAACTGCGTCCGCAGCCGATGAATGGCAGCAAGATCAGACCGGCGCCGACAGCTAAGGTCAGCCGCACGGCAATCGCTTTCCACGCGTATCGCCAAAGACGATTGGGCTTTGTCGAACCGCCATTGGATCCTCGTATACGGAGGTTAAACGGATGGTCAGCAGTCGGCAGGAACTTCATGTCGACGACGATCAATTACTGGCACTTCGATTAGCCAGCCCTTTTCCATTCTATCCAAAATCTGAGTCAATTGAGAGCATCCTCTGCCTGCGGTGACTCAGGCGGCAATCGCTTAAGCTCTTCGACGATCTCGCTTCGCATCCGTGGCCGTGATAGTGACCGCGATTCCAAAATCGGGTCCATCGCTTCCCCATCGGCAAGTAGCCCAAGCAGCAAATGCAGGGTACCAACAACGTGGTGGCCAAGTCGCTCGGCCTCCGCAAACGATTGCTCAACGATCGGCGTCTTGCTCGGCTTCCCAAGCGGTGCTGGCAATGGAATTATGTCTGCTGTAATGCCGAGTCGATGTAGCAGGTCATGCGCCTGCCCGTCGTCTTCCATTGTGAGTGCCAACAAAATGTGGCGCGTGCTTATGTAGTCGTGGCCATCAGCTTCAGCCATGGCGTTGGCACGCTGCATTGCCTTGCGAACGTCTGCACTGAATCTTTGAAGATCAACTTTGGCCATGCCGGTAGCTTAGCGAACGCAAGCGTCCTACGCAAAAACAGGAAATTCAAACTGACGAGCTACCTATCGGCGACCGGACGGGGCCCATCCGCGGGGGCGAGCCCGAATTGCAATTGGGCGACACCGTCGATTTCGAAGTGCTCGATGCGAAACGCGTGGCGGCCGGCGGACAACTCGAGCGTGGCGGCATCTTCCGTCGGCGGATGCCACGACCAGTTGTCGATGATCGTCTGGCCGTCGATCGAAAGGCGGATGCCGTCGTCAGAGACGGTGCGCAGCTTGTAGTTGCCTTCGGGTAACTCGATGTCGGCGGTGGCCACCGTGGCGAAATGGTCGGCCGGGACGCGAGCGCTCGGTGCTCCAACGCCCCAGGCGAAGTCGATCTGCGAAAGCTTGCGCTCCTCCAGTACGGCTCCGGCGATGACGGCCTTCCAATCGGCCGGTGGTTTTTGTGGGCCGACGGGCTGCCAACGGTAAAATTTGACGTCCCAGTCGGCGAACAACAGCAGGCCCGAGATCGGAAGGTTTTGCTCCTTTTCTGGTAACTCCACGGTAAAGGAAAAGGCTTCCGCCCTTCGCTTGGAGCTGGCAACTTTGAGCGTCGCCGGCAAGTTGCCCGTAAGTGGCGTCACCTTAAGCTGGCCGCGCACGTCCGTGATGCGATACGGAGTCGGCGGTCCGAGCATGCGCATTTTACCCTGTTCCCAGAATACAGGCTTTTCGGGCGTGATCTTCACGCGCTCGAAATCGTACGGCCCCCATTCGTCGACAAAAATGAAGTTCAAGCCGCGCAAGGCGGTGGGCGGCAAGAAGGCGTTTTGCCGGCCGGGAAGATCGCCCACCTGTGCCTCTTTGTCATCCGATGAAAAATCGAGGGCCAGCGGATCGGCCACCGAGGTCGCCCCCTTGGGTGGCTTCTGCCAGAAATAATTCCCGCGGAAGCTGGCCTCGGCCTCGCCCGTGGTGCGAACCTCGCCGGCGACATTGTTCTCGTCGATCTTCACTCCGCCTGTCCGGCCGCTCAGGTCGAGCGCAACGCGTGCTTGCTGAAAATCATTCCGCGTCACCTGGACGTCGCTCGTATTGAGCAACCGCACGTCGAGGCGGTTGTTATGAAAACGGTTGCCGGCAATCACGTAATTTTCGGACCGGCAATGGTGCGACTTGCCATAAGGCTTTTCGGCGAAGCCGGGCTTGTCGTTCGCCCACAGGTTGACGGCGACGCCGTTGTCGTCGAAACGGTTGCGCTCGATGCGGTTGCCGCTGCCATGCTCGATCGAGACGCCGTGGTTGCAACGGCTGATCTTGTTGCCGATGAACTGCGAATCGTAAGAATAGCCGGCCCAGATGGCGTGGTCGGCCTGATCGACGATGTTGTCGATAAACCGATTGCCGGTCGAGAAAGTGGCTTCGATCCCGTTGTTGCTGGCGTGCGAAAAATCGTTGCCATAGACGAGATTGCGATTGCAGCCTCCTTGCCCGGTTTCATCGACCGTTTCCAAGCCGGCAAACAGGAAGAAGCCGTCGCCGCCGTGCGTGGCGCTGTTCAATGCGAAAACGTTGTCGGAGCATTGCTCGAACACGAGGATGCCCGCCGAGTCCTGCCCGCGGTTGTAAACGCCGTGAGAATAGCCGCGGATGCACCAATCGAACTTGTTACGGACGACACGGTTCCGGCATGCGCGGTAGAGTGCCAGGCCCCAGCCGCTGTTGAAGGAGCAGTCGTTGTCGTAAACCTCACCGTCGTGCGAACGCACCAGGCAGAAGGCATTCTGGCCCCGGCGTGAGATGTTGTCGTGCAGTTTAAAACCGGTGCAGCCGTCGAGGTACACGGCGGCGCCATAGCGCAGCCACTCGTCGTTGTCGTTTTCGTGCCCGAACAGCCAATCGGCCCCGTTCTCGGCCTGCGGTGTACTCATCAAGTGCTGCTTCCAGTTGTCTGACAGGTCGCAACCTTCAATGGTCAGATTGCGGCAGTTCCGAACATAGATGCCGATCTTAAAGCCACGGATTCTGGCGTTCTTTAACACCACGTCCGACGAATCTTCGATGAAGATGCCGCGACCTTGGAATTGGTCGGGCTTCGCACCTTCCTCCGATCCATTCAGCG
>DASSFG010000364.1:0-4984 GCA_035694685.1 Pirellulales bacterium | reverse complement strand
CAGCCGCGCCATTGCTCGCCTGACCAGTGGAATTGGGGCTGGAACGGCAGTCACCAGGGGATGATCTATACCCAATGCCCGGTAAACTTTCCGGCCTGTGTCCAGGAGCGCGACGTCACTGGGTTCTTGGTCACCTGGTCGAACAGGGGAGCCCTTTTTCCACATAACAACGTGTACGCCGGCCTGAGGTCAAAGCATCCCGGGGGCGCTCAGGTGGTGTTCGCTGATGGTTCGACGCACTTCATTCAGGAGAACGTCAACTACGAGATCTATCAGCGTATGGGAGTCCGCAACGACCAAAAAAACGTCGGCACGGATTACTAACTATTGCTGGTCGGTTCGCTTGCGGACGTCTTTCTTCACTTTCAGCAAGCGGCTGGTGTAGCTCTCCTCTTCGGCTTGCGCTTCGGGCGAAAGGCCGCCGCGAGGCGTCGCGGAGGGAGGAGGCGCCGCGGGCGCGGCGATCTGCTCTTCCAGCGTTGAAGCGTCGGGCGGCTGCTCGGCCGTCGGCTCGAAACGCGCCGCCGCGCGGCGCTGCTCGAGCTGCTCGCTCACTTCGGCCTTGCTGCTGCGCAGGCGCGAAATGTACTCGGGCGGCGGCGCTTGCCGCTCGCGGCCTAGCAGGCGGTCGCGCACGCGGCCAGCCAGCGGCGGCGCCCAGGCGAAGCTCACCTGAACGCGGCGGAAAAACACGTCGAAGAAAAAGATCAGCCCGGCAATCAGCAAGGCGTATTGCCAAACGTCTTGTCGGCTGGTGGCCTTCGTCAGGTCGTGTCGGAAGGAATTGACCTTGGCCAGCTCCTTGGGGTCGGCGCGGCCGGTGGTGTCTTCGATCACCTCGCCCGGCGAGCCGCCTTTCGGCTCCAGCTTCGCCAGGCTGGCCAACAGCGCTTCGTTCGTCTCGCGGTCGCGGAACTCGGGCGAATACGGCACGTTCACGCCGGTCAACAGCGGCGACTGCCCGGCGCCCGGGCTGAGCATCACAAAATAGCTGCCCGCGTCGTCGGCGGCAAAGGAACCGACGTAGCGGCCCGGCGCCGTCTGTTCGAGCTGGATGTCTTGCGGCTTCATGTCCGGCCCGATCACCGCGCCGCCCAGATCGAGAAAGTTCAAGAACTCGTCGTCTTTATCGAGCGCCGTGACAAACACCTTCACCTGGCCCTGTTCGATGTCGGTGGCGATGGTGAACTTGCCCTGGTCGCCCGCCGGTCGCATCGACCAGCGAATGATCTGGCTGAAGAGCTTGTCGTACATCGGCTGCTTGGTCCACTCTTTCGTCCAGCGCGCGCCGGCGTCGCTCGTAAAGGCCACCGACTTGCCCAAACCATAAGTCCAGCTTGCCAGGATGGTGGCGTTGTCTTCGCCCGCCGGCTCGGGCGAGACGAGCGAGACTTCCACCAGCGGGTTCTTTTTGACGGTCGTCTGCACGAAGCCGGTGATCGGCGGAAGGGGCGGCTCGATGCCGCTCACCATCTCGTGCGGGAAGCGAATGTAGGGAGAAAAGCCGACGTCTTTTTCATACACCAGCGGACGGGCCACGCGGCGGGCCTCTTTCTGGAAAATGCGGGGCAGGGCGTTGGGGTTGAGCACTTCGTAGTATTTGCCGCCTGTCTTGGTGGCGATGTCTTTCATCACGGCGCTTTCCGCCGGCCCGTGGGCGCCCACGGCCACCGACGAAACGGTCACCTTCAGCTTCTTCAGGCTGTTGAGCACGCCAAAGCTGGGCGGCGTAGGATCGCCGTCGCTGATGATGATCATGTGCTTCACGGCTGCGTCGGTCAGGCCCGAAAAGGCGCGGTGGGCCAGCTTCAGGCCCGAATCAAAATCCGGCATGTCCATCGGCGTCATGCGGTCAATCAAGGCCAGCATCTTGGGACGCTGGCCGCCCACGCGCACCATGCCGCCCCATAGCCAGCGGTCGGTGCCGGGCAGCAGGCCGCAATAGTCTTCGTTGCCCAGGGCTTTGATGGCCTCTTTGGCGATCACTTTTTGCCAGTGGTTGCCGTCGGCCATCTCGGAGGCGTGCATGATCAAGGCCAAGGCGCCCTTGGGAACCACCTTGGCGCTTTTGATCTGGAAGTCGACCGGCATCGCTTCTTCGATCGGCGTGTTGTTCCAGCCGCCGGCCCCAAAACTGTTCGGGCCGCCGAGCATCACCAGCCCGCAGCCCATGCTCTGCGTGTTTTCCGAAAGCATGAGGATCTGCTGGTCGGTGAACTCTTCGCGCGGCACGTTGGCCAGGACCACGGTATCGAACTGTTGCAGCTCAGCCAAGCCGTTGAAGAGCTGGTCGCTGGAGTGTACCGTCACTTCCAGGTTTTCATGCCGCAGACGATCGACCAGAAACTCGTGCTCGCCCCGGTTGGCGACGTCTTCGATGAGCAGAACTTGCCCGCTGCCGCGCACGTGCGTAAAGGTGGTGGCCCGATTGTTTTCGATCATGCCGTCATCGGCCGGATTGTCGGGCACGAAGCGGGCCTCGTAGGTGTAGAAGTGCGGCTGATCGAGCTGCTGCCGGACGGTGTAAACGCGTTTGCCCGGCGGCAGCTCGATGGGCTCCTCTGAAATCACGCGCGGCTGGTCGTCGGTGCGTTGTGAGACGATGAGCTTGCCTTTGACCGCGCCCGACTCGCCTTCGGCCGGCTGGCTGGTGTTGTTCAGCACCACGCGCAAGTCAAACGGCTGTCCCTTGCGCACGTCGGGCGGCAGCGCGACCTTTTCGACCAGCACTTCGCTGCGGGACGTAAACAGCACCGGCTGTACGTCGATCGACACCCCGGCGTCGGCCACGTGGCGGGCCTGGTCGAGGACGTCGCCCATGTTCTGATTGCCGTCGCTGACGATGACGATGCGCTTGGCCGCGTCTTCAGGAAACGTGGCCTGAGCCAGCTTGACGGCACCCGCCAGGTTGGTCGATTCGGGGTCGAGCGGGCTCTCGACCAACGTCGAAAGCGTCACAGTCTCGTCGAACGGCGGCATTTCAATGACGGCTTCTCGGCCGAAGACGATCACGCCCACGCGATCGAGCCCCTTACGGTGCTGGCGGACGGCTTCGTTGACGAATTGAATCATCGCCTCGCGGCGCTCGGGCGGAATGCTGAGTGACTGATCGAGCAAGTAGATGACCGTCAGATTGTCGTTGGTGCGCACCCACTGGATTTCGGCCAGCGCCATCACGATGAGCGCAAACACCGCCGAGCGCAAGAGCAGCACCACCCACTTGCGCACGCGCCCCAGTCCCGACAGGCTGCGGCGGCCGAACCACCACATGACCGGCAGCAGCGCGAGCAGCAGCAGGTACCAAGGGCTATCGAAGTCGAGGCGGTAGGGGAGCACGGTCAGGGGTCAGAGGTTAGGGGATAGGGGGTTAGGGGTTTGGGTGAAAGTGAAAAGTGGAAAGTGGAAAGTGATAAGATGCGGCAACCACTTTTCACTTTTCACTTTTTACTCACGTCAACTACTACTCACTGTCTTCTAAAACGCCACCCGCTGCACGCGATGGTTCTGGGTGTCGAGCACGTGAATCTTCCCTTGACTGTCTCGGACAAGCGCCCAGGGGTGATCGAACTCGCCGGGCTGACGCCCGCGATGGCCCCAACAGCCAAGCGATTCGCCCGACCGGGTAAACTTCTGTACGCGGTTGTTGCCCCATTCGCTGATATATACGTGGCCTGCGTCGTCGAGCAAGAGGTCGTAGGGATAATAAAGCTGCCCGGGCTCGCCCCCCTCTTGGCCCCAAAGATTGAGCAGCTTGCCTTCGCCGTCAAAAACCTGTACGCGGTGGTTGCAGGCGTCGGCCACCCAAAGATCGTCCTCTTCGTCGATGGCCATGTTTTGCGGACGCATGAACTGGCCCGGCTCCGTGCCGTGCCCGCCCCACTCTAACAGAAACTTGCCGTCAGGCGAAAACTTTTGGATGCGATCGTAATCGCCGTATTCGGCCACGTAGAGGTTGCCCGACGAATCTTCAACGGCGTCCGTGACCAGGCCGAACTCGCCGGGCGACTCGCCGTGAACGCCGCCGAACGTGGCCAGCAATTCGCCCTCGGGCGAATAGGTCAGCAGTCGATAGTAATGGGTGTCGGCCACGAGCAGTCGGCCGCGGCGGTCGAAGGAGAGTCCCGTGGGGCGTCCGGCGACGTGAACCGGTGTCTGCCAACCGCGCAGGTAATTGCCGTCGCGATCGAACACCTGGATGCGGGCAGTCATATCGACGATATACAGGTGGTCTTCCGCGTCGATCGCCATGGCCCGCGGTTTTTGCAGGCGGCCCTCGGAGATTCCGCGTCGGCCCCATACCTTTTCGAGCGTGCCGGTCGATACGCTTTCCTCATCACAACCCGCCGTCAACAGCAGGCAGGCGGCGAAGACGAAGTCCAGAGTGGGCCAGCCATGGACCAGCCTCGTGCCGTTAGCTGCGTGCGATAGCCTAAGCATGCGGTTCGACTCGTGCCGATGAGAAGGGAATTGCCTTGGCCCTTATCTTAACCGCTGGCCAACGATCGGCAAAGAAGACGAGCCCCGCCAAGGGCATCAGCACACGAGAGAGCGCCGGTAAGTGCGTCCGTCAATACGCAGTTTCAGGCCGACGCGATGGAGTTCAAATGGCTGGATTCTCGTCCGACGGATTAGGCGGCTCGAGAATAATGTCGCCGGGGATCGATCCCGCGCCGAACAATCTCAACCACGGTCGATGACCAGATCAAGGCCGGCCGTTTCCGACGCGCCGGGGCCGTCTCGTCTTTCTGGCATTTGCGATTGACCGGCCGCCGCCACGGCGACATTTCTCACGAGCCGCACCAACCGCCTCGCCTGGGATTGGGGGCGAGACGTTAATCAGTTACTGAAGTGGACCCCAAAAACTGGACAGGTGAATAAGATGTAGGCATCTCGCAGGAGGCAAGCAAGAGGAGGGCCTGATAGTTGAGCAGGAAGCGTCGAGTGTTTGGTGCGTCGTTCAAGGCTCAGGTGGCCTTGTCGGCGG
>DASSFG010000363.1:0-6396 GCA_035694685.1 Pirellulales bacterium | reverse complement strand
CCTGAACCCTACTTGGTTCCGATTTTGTCACTCTTGGTCACCCGCACCACTTCCTCCACGGTAGTCCGGCCGGTGAGGACTTTCTTCCAGCCGTCTTGACGCAACGTGCGCATGCCTTCGTTCACCGCGGCGTGCTTGAGCTTCCAGGAGCTCTCGCGGTCGTGAGCAAGTTGACGCACGGTTTCGGTGGTGACCAATAGTTCGTAAATGCCCATGCGGCCGCGGTAGCCGACGTGCCGGCAAGCGCGGCAGCCGCCGGCGCGATATAGCGGCTGGCCGCTTTTGAGCATCTCTCCCAGCGGGAAGTCGGGCGGCACATCTTCCGGCTTCGGTTCGTAGGGCTGTTTGCACTCGCTGCACAGCCGCCGTACCAGTCGCTGGGCCATCACCGCCTCGACCGTGCTGGCCACGAGAAACGGTTCGACCCCCATGTCGATCAAGCGCGTGTAGGCGCCCGCCGCGTCGTTGGTGTGCAGCGTGCTGAACACCAGGTGGCCCGTGAGCGATGCCTGGATGGCGTTCTCGGCCGTTTCCAGGTCACGAATTTCGCCCACCAACACGATGTCGGGATCGTGCCGCAAAATGCTCCGCAGCGAAGCGGCGAACGTCAGCCCGACCTTGCCGTGTACCTGAATCTGGTTTATCCCTTCAAGCTGATACTCGACGGGGTCTTCGGTGGTGATGATCTTGGTTTGGCTGTCTTTGATCTCCAGCAGTGCGCTGTAGAGCGTGGTGGTCTTGCCCGAGCCGGTCGGCCCGGTGACGAGCAAGATGCCGTGCGGCATCTGGATCAGCTCTTTGAAGGTGTGGTATTGGTCGTCGTCCATGCCGAGCTTTTGCAGCGAGAACTCCATCGAGCTCTTGTCGAGCAAACGCATGACGATGCCTTCGCCGTGGATCATGGGAATGACCGAGACGCGCACGTCGACCTCGCGGCCTTTCACCTTGAGCTTGATGCGTCCGTCTTGCGGCAGCCGCTTTTCTGCGATGTTGAGGTGGGCCATGATTTTCAGGCGACTGATGATCGCCGCCTGAAACCGATTGATTTCGGGCGGCGTGGGCTGCGGGTGCAGCAGACCGTCGATGCGGTAACGCACGCGCAGGCCGGAAGCTTGCGATTCGAGGTGAACGTCGCTGGCCCGCACCTCGATGGCCTCCAGCAGAATCTCGTTCACCAGGCGGACGACCGACGCTTCCTGGGCCATTTCCGATAGCTCGGAGCCGTCGGTCTCGATCTCTTCCAGCAGTTCCACGCCGTCGTCGGCCGTTTTGGCGAGCAGCCCGTCAATTGTTTCGCTGCCGACGCCCAGGTGCGTCTTGATCAGCTTGTTAATTTCCGCACGGCTGGCCAGCACCGGTTCGATCGAAAGTCCGGTGGCCACGCTCAAGTCGTCGAGCGAATAAAGATCGAATGGATCGCTGGTGGCGACTACCAGCGTGCCGTTGCGGCGTTCGATCGGAAACAGCGACTGTCGATACATGAGCCTGGTAGGAAACTGCTTGAGCAATTCCAGATCGAGCTTGGCAGCGGTCAGGTCGACGTAATGGAGGCCCATTTCGGCGGCGAGCGCCGTGAGCGCGGCTTCTTCGCTGACCAGGCCCATTTCGATGGCCACTTCATCCAGCCGCTGGCCGTCGCTTTGGGCCTGCCGCGCCAGGGCCAATTGCCGCTCGTCGAGCAGTCCGCGTTTGAAGAGAACGTCGCCAGCTTCCATGATCCGCCGTGTTGCTCCTCCCGACCGAGAGGCGACCTCTGAAAAGAGGCGGGGTAAGGTTGGGTGATTGAGTGATAGGTAGCCAAGTATCAGTATCCCTGCCTGGGTAAACGGTTACAACCACCAGGCAGCCTTGAAAAAAGCAAAAAAGCGCGGCGGTTTGGCGGCTGGTTGCGTTACTAACAGAGTGGTCATGCCGCACGGGCATCGCGGTAGCAATTTTGCCGGCCGATAATTAGAATGCAAAGGTCGGCCGGGACGACGTTGCGCTAGTACCACCCTTCCACTAGACATCACCGACGTTCAAAACCTTCAGGGCCGCGCGAGCGTCCCCGAGGGGCGGGAAAGAAAGTCGCATGCGCTCTCTTCGTGTTGTTTCCGTTCTGATTGCCACAGCCACGGCTCTCATTCTTTTCTGTGACGCCACCTCTCGCGTTGAAGCTCAATTCCCTTTTGGCGGGGGAGGGTCACGACGAGGTATGGGCGGCGGCAACTGGCGAGACCGCGGGGGAATGCCGCGGACGGAGGAAAAGCCCGCTGAGGACAAAGACAAAGACAAGAAGGACGAAAAGACTGACGAAAAAAAGGATGAAGAGAAAAACCCGGAAGAGAAAAAAGAAGAGCCGCCCCCCGTCGTCAAGCGGTCGCTAGAGACAGACCGCCCGGCCGACCCCCGCGAGCTAACCAACGCCGTGCCGGATGAGGAAGGAACGATCTCTTTCAGCTTCAACGGGCAGCCTTGGCCCGCCGTGCTCGAGTGGATGGCCGACGTGTCCGACATGAGCCTCGATTGGGACGAAGCGCCGGCCGGTCCGCTCAACCTGACGACACGCGGCCGCTATACGCCCGAAGAAGTGCGCGATCTGCTGAACTCCGTGCTGCTCAACAAGGGCTTCACCGTGATGCGTAACGGAGAGGTGCTGATTGTCTCCAACCTGCGCAAGCTCGATAGCAGCCTGGTGCCGCGCGTCTCTCCCGCCGACCTCGATACGCGCGGCCGCTACGAGTTCGTGCGGTCTTTCTTTGACCTCGATTGGTTGGTGGCAGACCAGGCAGCGGAAGAAATCAAGCCGCTCTTAAGCCCCTACGGCAAGGTCACCGCCTTGAAGGCCACCAACCGGCTCGACGTGCTCGACACGGCCGGCAACTTGCGCCGAATTCGCGATTTAATCGTCGAAGAGCAATCGCAAACCGGAACACAGCGGTTGGTCGAGGAATTCAAGCTCCGCCACACCCGCGCCGAGGAAGTGCTCGACACGCTCAATACGCTGTTGGGCATCGAGACGAAGCAGGCTGCCGGCATCGTTGATCCACGGCAACTCATGCAGGCCATGATGATGACCCGGGAGGGCGGCAATCAGCAGCCGCTGCTGCCCGCCGCCAAGAAAGAGAATTCGGTGTACCTGGCCGTCAATGCGCGTGAGAACAGCATTCTGGCCTTTGCTCCGCCCGACAAGATGGGCGTCATTCGGCAAGCGATCGACGCGGTCGACGTGCCGCACAACGGCAAAGGATTCCTGGCTGATGCCCAGCGGGTGAAGGTCTATCGTCTTTCCGGATTGCAGCCGGAGACGTTGGTCAAGGTGCTGAAAGAGCTCGGCAGTCTCGATCCTACGACGAAGCTCGAGGTCGACGAGAAAAAGAACGCGCTCGTCGCCTATGCGCCTTTGGCCGACCATCTACTGATCACGGATCTGGTCGAACGGCTCGACGGCACGGGCCGAAAGTTCGAGGTCATCCAACTCCGCACGCTCAGCGCGGAATACGTGGCCGGCTCCATTATCACCTTAATGAATGGTCCCGAGAAACAGGAAGACAATAGCCGCCGCGGCCGCTACTATCCGTTTTTCGACAGCAGCAGCCAGCAGCCAGAGAACACCGACAAGTTCTGGGTCGAGGCCGACATCGAACGTAACCGCTTGCTGTTGCGGGCCAACGACGTCGAATTGGCCGAGGTGCGGGCGCTGCTGACCAAGCTGGGCGAAATCCCCGCCGACCAGCGGTCTGGCGTGACGATGCGCGTCGTGCCCGCAAATCCTAGCTTCGAGATGCTGCAAGCGCTCGAGCGTGTGCAGCGCCGCTGGGAAACGATGTCGCCGAACCCGTTGGAGGTGGAAATCGAGCCCGACGCAACCGAATCGATGCGCCGGCCGTCGAAGACGGACGAAGAAACGCCGGCAGCCCGACGCCGGGCGCCAACCGAGCAAATACCCGGTCCGCAGCGTAACGAGCCGGGCATGGGCCCCGGCCAACGTCGGCAGCCCGGCGGTCGAGGCAACCGCTCAACGACTCGCTCGCCGGCGCCATCGCGGTTCCGGTTTGCTCAGGACCGCATCACCATCCAGGACAAGGACGAAACGGACGAACAGGAGACGGACAACGATCGTTTAACCGCAGGGCCAGCGGCCCGCGCGGGCGATGACTCAACTGACGACTCCGATGCGAAGAGTGAAGCCAAGGAACCAGCAACACCGGCCGATGCGCCGATGCGTGACAAAGGTGGTTTAACCGCAGGGCCAACGGCCCGCGCGGACCAAGACACCAGTCAAGACGTAGAAGCTCGCGAGACCACCCCTGATACGGATCCAGAGCATCTAGCGGCTGACGCACCGGACGCCGATGCCGATGGCGCCCAGGTGGAGAAGCCCGAGCCGGGCGCCGAGCGGCCCGCCGACGAAGAAATGTCGGACGACGCTGCGAAGCCATCGCGCCAAAAGATTGACGCGGGAGCGGAAGTTCCCGCGGCCGACGACGTGGCACCCTTTGAAAAGCGACGAGTTACCGAGCCAGGCATGGACGGCGCTGCACCTTTCCCACGACGTCCCGGCTTCTTTCCTGGCAAGGAGGGAGAGTTGCCTCCGGAGGCAAGTGAGCTGCCGCGCCGTGCTCACGCGCCGATTCACATTTCACTCGGACCCCACGGGCTGGTGATATCCTCCTCAGACACGGACGCGCTCGACAAGCTCGAACAAATGTTGAGCGACTCCATGCCGCCGCGCAGCAACTACGAGTTCTTTACGCTCAAGCATACTTACGCCAAAGACATGGTCACCTTGTTGAAGGACATCTTCAAGGCCGATTTGGCCAAAGACTCAAGCAGCCGCACCGAAGTTTTCGACATGTTCTGGAACGGCAACCGGGGTAGTTCGGGCCAGCAGACGCGGGCCACGCTCTCTCGCCGCCGCCCCTTGAACTTCGTCGCCGACCCGGTGACGAACACCGTCTTGGTTCAAGGCGCCGATGCCGGGCAGCTTGCAGAGATCGAAGATCTGATCGATCGCTACGACCGTGCCGAGCCGCCTAACTCCGAGTCGGTGCGCCGCACTAAGCAGGTCGCCCTGCGGTACGCGAAGGCCCTGGACGTGGCGAACATCGTCAAAGACGTCTATCGCGACCTGCTCAGCCCCAACGACAAAGCGCTCCTTGGCACTCAACCACCGCCGCAGCCCGGCCGCGAGCGCAGCAACAACGACAGCTTCTTTTCGGCGATGTTCACCTACTTGACCGACGATCCCACTCAATCAGAAGTGGTGCCGCGGTTCAAAGGCATGTTGTCGGTGGCCGTCGATGAACGCGCCAACGGCGTGATCATTTCGGCCCCCCAGATTCTGCTGACCGACGTTCTGGAATTAATCGCCGACGTCGATAAACAGGCCAAGCCGACACAGGCTGTCGTCCGCGTGATGCGTCTCCCACGTCAAGGCACGGCTGCCCAGGTGCGGCAGGCGCTCAATGCCAGTAGCGCGGCGAATGTGACCGTGCTTCCATCCAGCCAGCCTGCGGCTTCTCTGCCGTCTTCCTTCGGCCGTTCAAGCGCTTTCGGAACGAGCAACCGCTCGCGTCAGCCGCTCCAAAGCGCTGACTAATAGCCTCCACCTCCGCCAAACGTGCCCCCGTAGCCTCCGGGAATCAGCATGTTGCCATAGCCGACCCCCGACATGCCGCCGTTACCTCCGCCCATCCCGAGCATTCCACCGTAGCCTCCGCCGGACCCGAACATGCGACCGCCGCTGTAGAAGCTCCGTTGTCGGCTTGTCGTGCCGAACATAGGCGATCCTGCATAGCCGGGCATAAAGCCCCCACCCATCATCCCTCCGCCGACCGCCCTGTAATTTCCATAGCCGCCGATTCCGCGCATGCCGTTTCTCCAACTCGAAAACATGCCGTTCGGCGTTCCAAATTGCGATATGCCGCCGCGTGCGCTCTGCATGAGAGCCAGGTTATTGCCCTGGCTTATCGCCATATTGTTTCCGTTCGCGCCAACATTGTTGCCGCCGAACGCACCGCCAAGCATGCCCGGTTGCATACCAGCCCCGTAGCCAGATGTTACCGCATTGGGTGCTGCTGAATTCGCGCCTATTCCAGCGGCCCCCGCCGCTTGTCCGGCTCCCACGCCGGCTGCCATGTTTCCTCCAAGCAGATTTCCGTTTGGCATAGCGCCGGTGGCAATGCCGCCGCCGAGTCCCCCGCCGGCCATGCCGCCCGCCATACCAGCGGTTCCGCCGCCACCCATCGCACCGCCCGCCACTTGTGCCTGTGCTCCGCTCGCGAGGCCGGCCGCTGCCGCAGTCATGAACATGCCAATCAAGTAACGCATATAGCCAGGCCTCCCTTCTGTTTCCGTTGAACTTACCCGCACACACACTAATGCAGCCTGCATGCCAACGGCCCTCAAACCGGG
>DASSFG010000362.1:0-3427 GCA_035694685.1 Pirellulales bacterium | reverse complement strand
TGTCATCGGGCAGTTCAAAAGCAGCCAGCAGTGGGCGGAATTGAGCAGCCAGGCCTGTGGGGGTGTTTAGTAAACGTTAATCTTCGTTGAAAAGCTTACGATCGACAAGTTCCGGCTTCCTGCTGCGAACGCTTTTTGGCCTCCTTTCGGCCCGCGTTGCCGGTGGGCGGAATGGCTGCTTTTGACTCTTCGACGGCCTGTGGTTCGGCGTCGCCGGGCGGCTGTTCCGCGCCAGCGCGGTGGCGTAAGCGGTAACTCTTGCCGGTCATCGAAACGATCTCTGCGTGGTGCAGAAAGCGATCGAGAATGGCCGTCGCGCTCGGCACGTCGCCAATCAGTTTGCCCCAGTCCTCCAAAGGGCGGTTGCTCGTCATCATCGTGCTGCGAACCTCATAGCGCCGCATGACGATCTCAAACAGAAACTCGCCGCTCCGCCGCGGCAATTGCTTCATTCCCATATCATCCAAGATCAACAAGTCGGGCTTGAGATACTTCGTCAGAACCTTTTCGTCCGCCAGGGCCTGCTCGTGCAGGAAGTCTCGCACCATGTCGAAGATCGAACGGTAGTAGACGAGCAAGCCTTGCTTGATGGCCTGCTGGCCCAATGCCTGCACGAGAAAAGATTTTCCCACGCCGGGAGGACCAAGTAGCAGCACGTCGCGGCGTTCGCGGATGAAGCGGCAGGTGGCCAGGTCATGCACCTGCTTGCGGTTGATCGACGGATTGAACGACCAATCGAAGTCGTCTAGCGGCTTCAACTCGCGAAAGTCGGCGGCCTTCACGCGGCGGGCGATCTGCCGCTCATCGCGTATGAACATTTCATCTTGCAAGATCAGTTCGAGGAACTCTGCGTGGTTGAGTTGGTGGCCGGCCGCCTCCTGCAGACGCACATCAAGCGATTGCGCAAGGCCTGAAAGGCGAAGCCGTTTCAACATGGTCAGTAGTCGGTCATGCATCGGTTTTCTCCTGGTGAAACAACGAAGTGGGAACTACACTGAAAGTGTCTGGTGAAACAGAGTCGGGCTCTGCTGAGGAGCGGGCACCGTGCGCAGCATGGTCCGACAAGGGATAGCCAGGCCGGGACGGAAGCAAGTCCGTCAAGCCTTGCGATGCCGGTGGCGGCGTGGCAAGGCTTTTTTGCCGCGCCTCACCTCCACTTGCTTTTGTCCCGTCATGCCTGAAAAAACCTTCGCTCACGGATGAGCGATCCGCTTGGCGATGGATCGCCTGGCGCACCACCGCGGCATAATCGTCCAGCGGGCGGATGATTGGGTGCTCATCGAGGAAGGGCAGCGGCTCTTGCTTGGCCGCCTGCCGATCGAGCAGGCGGCGGATGCCCCGCAAGTGAAAACAACCGTGAGACAGGGCAATTTCGCAGGCTTTTTCCAGCGTTTCACGGGAGTGCTTTTTCGCGAGCGACAGCAGTCCCTGTAAGACCCGCGTGCCTTGAATACCGCGCGCGGTGACCGTCGCCTGCGCCCATTGATGAGCCTGCGGCCCCACGCCGCTGACCTGGCCCAAGAGATAGCCGGCGCCGCGTTCCAGCCCGCTGATCTTTTCCTCAGCCACATGCTCGCCGCTGGTATTGAATCGTCCTGGCTCGCTGCGCACATGGATGGCTACTTGCTCCCAGCGGTGATTGAAGATCCGCACCAGCCGCGCGTCCCAACGCGCCCACACTTCGCGGCCAAGATATTCGGGCGGCACCGAGTAATACGCCTTGGCCACTTCCACGTGACCGTCGCGGTTTACTTTGCGCCGTGCTTCTTGAAAGCATGGGAACCGCTCGCCGGGCAGCGGCAAGAGCGCCGGACGTTCGGATGCTTGAAAGACCGTGGCCACCTGCCGTTTGGTGGTGCCGTGAATGCGCCGATCAGCGACGCCCTGTTCCCAGTCGAGCAGGAAGCGGCTTTCTTCTTCCACGTCGGTGAACTTGCGGCCCTTGAGGGCGTTGTTCTTGACGTACTTGACGCCCGCTTCGATCTTCCCCTTGTGACGCGGCGTCCGCGGCTTGGTGGGCAGAATCGTCGTGCGATAGTGCTCGCAGAACGATTGTACTTTGGGAGTCAGTAGCGGATCGAACCAATCGGGATGAGCGACAGCCGCCTTGAGGTTGTCAATGACCAGCGTTTTGGGCACGCCACCGAAGTACGCGAAGGCGTTCTCCAGGCATCGAAAGAAATCCTCGGTCGTCTGTCGACGCGTGGCCTCGCTGTAGCCCTTGCGGCTGTGACTGAGAACGACACGGAACACGTAGCTCTTGCGTCGGTTGCCATCGGTGCCGATGAGCGACGCGCCGGTTCCAAAATCGACTTGGGCTTCTTCTCCTGCGGCGCACTCCATCCGACGAAAGGGGAGCGGCGTCGTTGCCCGTAGCTGGCGGACGAACCGCTTGACGCTGTCGTAACCGACCGCCGCGGCGTGCTCGCTCGTCAGGTCTTGGTAGATGCGTTGCGCCGAGAGCCCCTGGTCCAGCTTGGCCTGAATGAGGTCGCGAAAGGGTTCGCAATCGCTCTGGCGACCGGCACCATGCTTGCTCGAAGAAGCGGCTGCGGTTGGCGGCGGAGCCGCGTCTTGAGAGCCATCCTTCCCGGCGGGCGGAATGGCTGGTTTTGGCACGACGCTACGATTCGCGTCTTCGTTACCACCGTTATCTTCGGCGGCCGGAGCCGGTGGGCCTTCAAAAGTGGCTGCTTTTGACCCTTCCGAGCCGGTGGGCGGAATGGCTGGTTTTGGGTCGGATTGTAGTGTTCGGAGGCATCGTGCCACCGTGCCGCGATCGATTCCCAGCTCACGGGCGATCCGGCGCTGGGACCATTTTGCGGCATATAAGTTTTGAATCGCTTGAACAATCGCCATTTCCAGAACATTCGCCATGCGCGGTCTCCATCAACATGAGACGTGTTGATGAAAACCAACCGCGCACTGCGCTCCCTGTAAAATGGCTGCTTTTGAATTCGCCCCCGCTGGCTGCTTTTAACTGCCCGCTGACACGCGAGAGCGTGTCGTAGCCGTAAGTGAGGCCCTCGATCGTCGTGCCGTTGTGGCTGTGCACGATGCTGGTAAGCTGGCCGAGGCTGGAATACCCGAGCGTGGTATCGGCGGCGTCTGTGGCGGGGCTGGGCGCCTGCGTGAGGTTGGTGTAGCGCTCGACGGAGGTGATATCGCCGATGGCATCATGCCCGAAGCTGACGCCCTTGGGCGCGACGGCGTTTCCGCCGGATTGGCCTTGTTGGGTCTCGGCGGTCATTTCGCCCAACGCGTCGTAGCTGTAGTTATTCAAAAAGTCTTTGGTGCGAAGCGTAGGTCAGGCTTTCAAGCCTGACGGGTATGCGTAATGGGTAACCGTTCACCAGCCCCATGCCCGGCCGCCGGGGCGGGGCGTAGGGGGCGGGCTATTCGCCTGGGGCCGCGGAGCGGCCGACGA
>DASSFG010000361.1:0-13867 GCA_035694685.1 Pirellulales bacterium | reverse complement strand
CACCCGCAGACGGACGCGCCGGCTGCGATACGAGGGACTCGAAGGGCGCGAATTGATGACGGCCGTGCCAGCCGCCCCCGTCGTCACGGCCACGCCGATGTCGGGTACGCAGGTCGATCTCGCGTGGCACTCCGTCTCGGGCGCCACGGGCTATCTCGTCGATGAATGGGTCAATGGCGCCTGGAAGCAAATCGGCAATTTCAACAGCGGAACGACCAGCGTCGCCGTGAATGGTTTGAACCCCCATACCACCTACTATTTTGACGTGGCCGCCTACAACTCGGCGGGCACCGATTGGGCGAATTACAACACCGTCACGACGCTCCAAGGCGCTCCGCTGGCCCCCAGCGTGACGGCCACGCCGACGTCGAGCAGCCAGGTCAACCTCTCCTGGAATTCCGTCTCCGGCGCCACCGGCTACGCTGTCGATGAATGGGTCAACGGCGCCTGGAAGCAAATCGGCAACTTCAATAGCGGTGTCACCAGCGTCGCCGTCACCGGGTTGAATCCCAATACGACGTACTATTTCGACGTGGCCGCTTACAACTCGGCGGGCACCACCTGGGCCAATTACAACACCGTCACGACCCCTTCGGCCTCGGTGGCCATCAATCACCCCACGGCCGCCACCGCCTACTCGCCCGTCAGCGGCAATCTCTTTGGCGTCAATGGGCCACTCTTTACCGACGTGAAGCAGGGCGGGGTTGGCGACTGCTGGCTGATGTCGAGCCTAGCCGAGGTGGCCGCTCGCGATTCGAACGACATTCGCAACATGTTCACTTACCAAGGCACGACCGTGGAAAACGGCGCCACCGTCGGACTCTATTCGGTCCGCTTCTATAACAGCGCGGGAGTCGCCGAACACGTCACCGTCGATACCGAACTGCCGTCGGGCGGCAACTACTATGATCACGCCACGAGCGGCGTGCTGTGGGTCGCCTTGGCCGAAAAGGCCTACGCCGAGGCCAATGGGGCGGGCTATGTCAAAACTCAACACGTTGGCAGCGACTCCTACGCCGCCCTCGACGGGGGCGACCCGACATGGGCCTTGCAGGCCATCACCGGCAAACCGGCCAGCGATTACAGCATCAATCCCTCCAACATCGCCGCCGCCTGGAACGCGGGTGAACTGATCGTACTCGGTTCGAGTTCGAAAGCCGGCGACAACCTGATCGTGGGCGACTCTCAGGGAACTCACGCTTACGCCGTGGTCAACTACATCGCCTCGAGCAGCACTCCCTTCGAACTTTACAACCCGTGGGGCGCGAGCGGACTCGGCGGTACGGTAACTTACAACGGCCACCAGGTCTACGGCGGCGCCTTTTACGCCACGGCAAGCATGATTTCGCAGGACTTCAGTTCTCAATCCATCGGCGCCGGAGCGACAGCCGAGATCGACACGGCTGGCAACAGCTTCCTGCCCGTAGCGAGTGCCGTCGGGCCGACCGGTAGCGTGGCGAAACAGGCACAAGCCAACGCCGCCATCGACCAGGCGTTCGCCGCCTGGAACGACGACCTGACGTTCGCCGCCTAGCCGGCATTGTACCGACCCGCACGAAGCGCAAAGCGTCAGCGAGGTAGGCCCGATAAGCTACCTTGCTGACGCTTCTTTGTTGCGCTCGTCGGACCCCGTCCGCCCTGTCACACGGATTTTGCGCACGCCAAGTCCGGTGATCGCTCCGCTCGCTGGTCCCACCTTACGACCAATTGCGGCGGACAGCCTTGGTTCAAGGCTCCGCCGCGATGCGGTCGACGAGCCATTCTCGCACGCGTTGCAACACGCGTTGCACCGTCCGTTCCGTGCAACCCAAGGCACTGCTGATGTCGGACACGCTCTCACCTTGCAACTTCATTTCCAAGATGCTGCGATCACGCGCATCGAGCGTGGCAAAGACTTCGCTCAGCGACTCCGTCATGACTGCGGCTTCCACGGGCGTTGGTTCACGGGCCAGGGCCGCAAATACGATCTGTGAGTCAGACGTGGCCTGCCGGTGCAAGTCGCGGCAGGCCGCATAAAAGTACTCGGTCCGATGCCCGCATTTGCGCAGCGTGATGACGGCCAACAGGCTCCACAGGTTTTTCCAGCCGCGGACGTCCAGATCGCCCTTGGCGTGGCGGACAAAGAAGCTGCGGAACGTCGATTGTACGATGTCCTCGGGATCGACTTGCTGGCGCACGAGGCTGCTCAGGCGAGTGCGGGCCAGGCCAACTAGGCGTCGTGCAAAGCGATCGAAAATCTCTTGTGCCGCCTGCTCGTCGCCCTCACGCAGCCGTACTGCAAATTCCGTTGGTAGAGAATCAGGCTCCGTGCTCATACGGTTTGCTCGCGGGATGGGGCGCAGCGTGACAAAGCCTCCAAATCGAGCGTCCGCCGCTCTGGATCGGGGTGCAGGCAGTTTTCCAGTGCCGCTGCCAGCGTCGGTTCAACGTGCGGGCAAAGTTCGCCAAAAGGTTTTGCTGTCCATCGAGAGCGGCGCCGCTCGATGTCCGCCAGGTCGTTGCCGCGAAACAGCCGCCGGCCGGTACACAGTTCGTAGGCCACGCAGCCGAGGCTGAAATAGTCGGCGGCCACGGTCAACGCCGCGCCCGCCGCTTGTTCGGGCGCCATGTAACCGGGCGTGCCAACCACCAGGGGCGAGCCGGCGGTGGTGGGTTCTCCCAGCGGCGTCGCCAGACCGAAATCCATCAGCTTGGCGTTGCCGTCGGGCTCGAGCATGATGTTGCTCGGCTTAATGTCTCTGTGGAGCACTTGGCGCGAGTGTGCGTAGGCGATGGCCTCGGCGAGTTGGCCCAAGATGCGGCGCGTATGGCCCGCCTCGAACTCAAAGTCCGATTTCAGCAGCTCGGCCAGCGTGCTGCCCTCGGCGAATTCCAGCACAATAAAGTACGTGCGGAAAGCTTCGAAGCGGCCGTACATGCGGATGATGCGCGGATGGTCGAAGGCTTCGATGAGAGCGGCCTCGCGCTGAAACAAGCGTAGCGCTTCGCTGTTGTAAACCAGCCGATGGCTCATCATTTTCAAAGCCACGTGCCGGCCCGATTGGATGTCTTCGGCCTCGTAGACGATGGCCATGCCGCCACGCCCCGCGCGTTGACGAATGCGATATCCGCCCAGTTGCTTGCCGGCCAGCACGTCGCGCACCTGCGTGCCCAGCCGAGAGGCGACGATTTGAGTCAACACCTCGACGAACACCGGGTATCGAAAGGCCAGTGCGTGAAATGCCGCGGCGGAGAGAATCGTTGCCTTGACTGGCGTAGTGGCCACCACGTCGGCGCTGCACGGTTCGTCGGTCAACAGCGCCATTTCGCCCAGAATGTCTTGCGGCCCGGCGACGCCGACCCGAAACGCGTGCCCCGCTTCGTCCTGGGCGACAATCTCCGCCGTTCCTTCCAGCAGAATCGTCAGCGAACTGGCGGCGGCGCCTTGTCGCAGCAGGTATTCACCGGGGGCAAAATGCCGCTCGACGAGCAGCGCTTCGAGCAACCGCCGCGCCGAGCGAGGCAACGACGCGAAGAGCGGTGGATCGGAGAACGTAAAACCTACCGATGAGGCCAGGTCGGACCGCACCGTGCCGGTTGCCGAGGAAGACGGCCAGGACGCCAACCCCATTTGAAGCTGCCCGGCCAATTCCGGAAAACGGTCGCAGTACGAGGTGAGCTCGGTCGGTTCGCCAAGGTGCCGGCGGAAGTGCCGCTCGGTCTGAATCAGGCTCAAGACCACCGGCTCAGCTTGACGTAAGGCCGGGTACCGCGCCAGATACTCCTCGACCGATACGTTCTCGCGCGACTTCATTCGCAGCTCGAGATCGACGTGTACCAATTCGACGAGCAGCAAGGTGGGTTGCTCGGCGTCTTCCGCTCGCAAGTAGTCGTCGATCTGAGGCCGATCACCTCGCAGATGAGCTTGTTCAAAGCGCCGGATGAGACGTTCCATAGCCGCGATCTAGGGCGAAAGGCCTCTGCCCGGACGCTTTATGTTACATGGCCCTCTTAGGGGTTGTCAAAGCTCTGCTACACTTACGGAGAACGTTGATTTCAAGTTGTCGGGCGGCACACTGGCACCGCTGCTCGGCGCAGGCTTTGTCGGGCGCAAGGTTGCCTCCATGTCTGACTATCGACACGAAACGACGCGCGACGATCTGGCGGCCCACGCCAGGTATGCAGCGCATGGCCCCCTGCACGTCGCCGTCACGGGCGCCAGCGGCCTCGTTGGATCCACACTGGTGCCGATGCTGACGAGTGGCGGTCATCAAGTAACCCGGCTGGTGCGCCGCCCTGCCCGTGAGGGCGAGGTCACTTGGGATCCGCACGCGGGCTTCGCAACCGCCGCGCTCGACGGCGTTCAGGCCGTCGTACACCTGGCCGGCGAGAACATCGCCGCCGGCCGCTGGACGGCCTCCGTCAAGCAACGCATCCTCAACAGCCGTGTAGAAGGGACAAGCGTGTTGTGCGAAGGGCTGGCGAAAATGCCAGTACGTCCGCGGGCACTCGTCTGCGCATCGGCGATTGGGTTTTACCGCGATCGCGGCGATGAGGAATTGACGGAGGCTTCGACCTCGGGCAGCGGCTTTTTGGCCGAAGTGGCCCGCGCCTGGGAAGCGGCCACGCAGCCCGCACGCGACGCCGGCATTCGTGTCGTCAATCTGCGGTTTGGGGTGATCCTCAGTCCACGGGGCGGCGCACTTGCCAAGATGCTGCTGCCGTTCAAGCTCGGAGTGGGCGGGCGAGTGGGCAGCGGTCGGCAGTACTGGAGTTGGATCTCGATCGACGACGCGGCCGGTGCCGTCTATCACGCCCTGGCGACCGAGGCGCTGTCAGGACCGGTAAACGCCGTGGCCCCGAATCCGGCGACCAATGCCGAGTTCACGCGCACGCTCGGCCGTGTGTTGCGACGCCCGACTTTTTTTCCCGCGCCGGCCTTTGCCCTGCGTCTGGCACTGGGCCAGATGGCCGACGAGTTGCTCCTGGCCAGCACCCGCGTGGTACCAGAGCAATTACAAAAAACCGACTATCACTTTCGCCAGCCGACGCTCGAAGCCGCTCTTCGCCACGTACTGGGAAAGCCTTGCCGCACCGCCGCGTCCTGATTAGAAGTGAATTGTCAAATGACCCGCGGCACACCAGGCAATTTCTAAATGAGCAACGCTGATCTACTCGCTGCCGGAAGGCAATCTCACCAGTCAGGCGATTTGTCTCGCGCCGAAGCGGCGTTTTGCGAGCTGCTGAAATTCGAGCCCGCCAATCCTGAAGCCTGGCAGGCGCTCGGCTCCGTGTATCGAGATCAAAGGCGGCACGCTGATGCCGTGGCCGCCTTCGAACGGGCGAGAGACATCGACCCGCATTACGCCCAGGCGCACAATATGCTGGGTATTACCTTGCTGGAACTGGGGCGGCTTGCCGAAGCGGCCGGCGCCTTTCAGGCCGCGCTGCGGGCCCGTCCTGACTTCGCCATCGCTTACAACAATCTGGGCAACGTCGAGCTCGCCTTGGGCCGCACGCACGAAGCGCTGGCCTCCTATCAGGAAGCGGTGCGGCTCAAGCCTGATTTTGCCGAAGCGCAGGGCAACCTGGGCAACGTGCTGCGCGAACTGGGCCGGCTTGACGAGGCCCTGGCATGCTGCACGCTTGCTCTGCGATTGAAACCCACGTTTGTCATTGGGCACAATCATCTGGGGGCAGTCTATTCGGCCCTGCGGCGGTGGAATGAGGCCGCCGCTTGTTTTCGCCAGGCGATTTCACTCCACCCGAGCTATCTCGAAGCGCGCGTCAACTTGAGCGATGCGTTGCGGGAACAGGGCAGGCATGACGAAGCTGAGTCGCTGCTACGCGAAACGCAACGCCTGCACCCCGATTCGCCCGACGTGTACGTCAGTCTGAGCTTGCTGCTCCTGGAGCAGGCGAAGCTCGAGGCGGCCGAAGAAGCCTCCCGCGAGGCCCTGCGGCGGAAGCCTGACTCGACCACCGCTCATCTGGCGCTGGGTATGTCCTGCCACTTGCAAGGCCGGCCGCAGGAGGCGGTGGCCTGTTACGATCGTGCGCTGGAGATCGACCCCGAGTCGCCGGAGGCCCACAAGAATCGCGGTATCGTGCGGTTGCAAGTTGGTGATTTTGCCGGCGGCTGGGACGATTACGAGTGGCGCTGGCGGTGCCCTGAACTTTCCGGCCGTCGCCTGGCGCAGCCGCTGTGGGAGGGATCGCCATTGCAGGGCAAAACCATTCTGTTGCACGCCGAACAGGGCCTGGGAGACACAATCCAATTCGTGCGCTATGCACCGCTGGTCCGCGAGCGCGGCGGACGGGTGGTTCTCGCCTGTCAGCGCTCGCTGGTTCCCCTGCTCCGCAGTTGCCGAGGCATCGACCAACTGATCGCGCTCGACGATCCGCCGCCAGCGTACGACGTCCACGCGCCGCTGTTGAGTTTGCCGCGCATCTTTCAGACGGGACCGGACACGATCCCCGCCGACGTGCCTTATATCGCGCCGGACCCAGGTTTGGTCGCCGAGTGGGGCGAAACGTTGAAATCGCTGTCCGGCTTCAAGGTCGGCATTGTCTGGAGCGGCAGCCCCGACTTTCGCTTCAACCGTTTCCGCTCGGTACCGTTGGCCGAATTTCGAGCGCTGGCAGACGTGCCGGGAGTGACGCTGATCAGCTTGCAAAAAGGACAAGGCAGCGAACAAATCGCCGCAGTGGCCGACCGTTTCCGCGTCGTCGATCTTGGCGAACGGCTCGACGCGACGGCGGGGGCCTTTATGGATACGGCCGCCATCCTGCAGCATCTCGACCTGGTGGTGGCTTGTGACACGGCGGTCGCTCATTTGGCCGGCGCGCTGGCGCGTGACGTGTGGCTGACGCTTCCCTACAGCCCCGATTGGCGCTGGATGCGCGACCGTGACGACAGCCTCTGGTACCCGACGATGCGTCTGTTTCGCCAGCAGCATCGGGGCGACTGGGAGGGCGTTTTCCGCTCCATCGCCGCTGCGTTGGCCGAGCGGATGGGCGTTGCCCTGCCTGCCCGGCCGGTGACCATTGAAGTGTCGCCTGGCGAATTGCTCGACAAGATCACCATTCTCGAGATCAAGTCGCAGCGGATGGGCGACGAGGCGAAGCTGGCCAACGTGCGTGTGGAATTGGCCGCCTTGGTTGCGGCGCGCGACCGCGCGATCGACCGCTCGGCGGCGGTCGGGCCGCTCGCCGCACAGTTGAAGCAGGTAAACGAGGCCTTGTGGGAGATCGAAGACGAGATTCGCGTCTGCGAGCGTGCGGGCGACTTTGGCCCGCGATTTATCGAGCTGGCTCGCTCGGTCTACCAGCAAAACGACCGCCGTGCCGAGCTGAAGCGCGAGATCAACCAGCGTCTCGGCTCGCGGCTGATCGAGGAAAAATCGTATGAGGATTATCGCAGGTCAGCGAAATAGTTCGACTTCGGTTGTCTTTGCCGGTGCCAACCTAAACAACCTAAACCACCTGAAGGACTAGCGTTATGACGGTTGCCTTACTTGGCGTCGGTCTGCCGTCAAAGATAACCCAAATATTTTTTTTTATCCATCTTGCCAAGACAAAGAAATACTGCTAGTCTCACGCCCAACGCTGTTAACCCATTCTAACGGACTGCCACGGAGGCCGGGTTAAACAGGGCGTGCGAACCGGATGGCGCGCCGCTGAATCGGATCAAACCGCCGTTTCGCTTGGTCATGGTCGCCAAAGATACAGCCACTTGGGCAGTGTCGTATCCCATGTCGGGTCTCATCGCGCTGGACGTCCGCGCCCACGCGCGATGCGTGGCGCGCTGGCGCCACGATGGCTTTGCGAAGCGAAAGGATCCTGTCGTTCGTTCCGTAGTTGGGGCTGTATTCATGTTTCAGCGTTGATTGACATTAAAACACCGTTGTCCCCCTTTTTTGGTCTGGAGATCAGTCATGCAAACTTGGCTTCGCACCTTGCCGCGATTGGAAAAAAGAAGCAAATCATCTCGTAAGAACCGCCGCTCGCGATCTGCCTGGCGGTCGAATTTTGACGCACGCGATTTCGGCATCGAGCGATTGGAAGATCGCGTGCTGTTGACCGTCGATCTGGCCGTGACCAAAACGGCGGCACCTGCGATTGCCACCGTGGGCAGCCCCGAAGTCTATTCGGTCGTGGTGACCAACAACGGCACCACCGCGACGACCGGGCTGACGACGGTCACAGACACTCTGCCGGCCAATATCAACCCCCTCACCGTCACAGCAACGGACACCGGGATGAGCGGCGCCCCCGTGGTTGCTCCTGGAACGGTGACTGACACGATCCCAATAGGCTTTGCCGCTGGCGCCTCTGCGACCCTGACGATCTCGGTAACTCCGACAGTCGGACCGACCTTGGTCAACACGGCGACCGCCGTCGATGCGATCGACACCAGCACAGGCACGGCCGCCACCACGACCCCCGTGGGCGGCAGCATCGTCGGAACCACCGTCGACCTTTCCGTGACCAAGACGGCCGCCAGCAATCCGGCCACCGTCGGCACGCCCGAGGTCTACACCGTGGTCGTCAAGAACAACAGCACCACCACGGGCGCCACCGGCGTCACACTGATCGATACGCTGCCGGCCAACGCCAACGCATACACCACGAGTGCGGGCACGATTACCGGCAACGTGCTGACCGACAGTATCGGCAACCTGGCCGCCGGCGCCAGCGCGACCGTCACCGTCTCGGTCACTCCGACCGCGGGGCCGACGCTGGTCAATACGGCTGCTGTGGCGGGCAATGAGGTCGACAGCAACCTGTTGAACAACGTGGCCGCCACCACGACCCCGGTGGGCGGCAGCATCGTTGGAACCACGGTCGACCTTTCCGTGACCAAGACGGCCGCCAGCAATCCGGCCACCGTCGGCACGCCCGAGGTCTACACCGTGGTCGTTAAGAACAACAGCACCACCACGGGCGCCACCGGCGTGACGCTCATTGATACGTTGCCCGTCAACGCCAACGCATATACCACGAGTGCGGGCACAATCACCGGCAACGTGCTCACCGACGCGATCGGCAGCCTGGCCGCCGGCGCAAGCACCACCGTGACCGTCTCGGTCACTCCCATGGCCGCTGCTTCCGGCGGCACGCTGGTGAATACCGCCAGTGTGGCGGGCAACGAGGTCGATAGCAACCTGTTGAACAACGTGGCGGTCACGACCACACCGGTCGGCGGCGTCACCACCACGGCCACGGTCGACCTCTCGGTCACCAAGACCGCCGCCAGCAATCCGGCCACCGTCGGCACGCCCGAGGTCTACACGGTCGTGGTCAAGAACAATAGCACGACGACGGGAGCCACGGGGGTAACGCTCGTTGATACGTTGCCCATCAACGCCAACGCATATACCACGAGTGCGGGCACAATCACCGGCAACGTGCTCACCGACGCCATCGGCAGCCTGGCCGCCGGCGCCAGCGCGACGGTCACCGTCTCGGTCACTCCGACTGCAGGGCCGACGCTGGTCAATACGGCTGTTGTGGCGGGCAACGAGGCCGACAACAACCTGTTGAACAACGTGGCGGCCACCACGACCCCGGTGGGCGGCAGCATCCCTGGAACCACGGTCGATCTCTCGGTCACCAAGACCCCCGCCAGCAATCCCGCTATCGTCGGCACGGCCGAGGTCTACACGATCGTCGTCAAGAACAATAGCACGACGACGGGGGCCACAGGCGTAACGCTCGTTGATACATTGCCCACCAACGCCAATGCATATACCACGAGTGCGGGCACGATCACCGGCAACGTGCTCACCGACGCGATCGGCAACCTGGCCGCGGGCGCAAGCACCACCGTGACCGTCTCGGTGACCGCCACGGCCGCCGCTGCCGGCGGCTCGCTGGTGAATACGGCCAGTGTGGCGGGCAACGAGGCCGACAACAACCTGTTGAACAACGTGGTGACCACGACCACGCCGGTGACCACCCCCGCGTCGCTGACCATCACGAAGCTTGGCCCGCCCACAGGGACCGTCGGCACTTCGCTGACGTACACGATCACGATCTCAAACATCGGAGGTGCGGCCACCACCGCCGGCGCAGCCACGGTGAGCGACACGCTGCCCGCCGGTTTGACGCTCGTTTCGGCGGTCGACACCGCAGGAATGGTAACGGTCTCGCCCGGCAGCAATTCCTTTACCGACAGCTTGGGCGCGTTAGCCGCGGCCACCGGAACCGAAACGATCATCGTTACGGCCACGCCAACGTCGGCGCTGAGCGGTCAGACGGTGACCAATACCGCCACGCTGACTTTCAACGCGACCACACAAACGTCGAGCGCAACGACGAGCATCGCTGGGTCCGTTGTTGTCCCCCACGTCTGCTATCTGGCGGGCGTGCCGGGCGACGGTACGGCGCGGACCTTCATCACCAATCTCTATCACGAGTTGTTGGGTCGCGAGCCCGATGCGCCCAGTATGACGGCATTCCTCAACTACCTGGCGCAACACGACAACATTGTCGGCCGCCATACCGTGGAGGAGATGTTCCTCAACTCCCCCGAGTACGCCGCGCATTACGTTTCATGTCTGTATGAGATCTTCTTGGGCCGCTCAGTGGACGCCGGCGGCCTGGCGTTTTGGACCCAAAAGATGGGTCAGGTCGGCAATCTGCTCGGGCATACGGGCAGCGCCGACGAGAAGTACATTCTGGCGGCCATTCTCGGCTCGACCGAGTATTACAACAATGCCGGCGGTACCGCGCAAGGCTGGATCAACGCCCTCTACCAGGACTTGCTGGGAAGGTCGGCCGACTCTGGTGGTACCACTTTCTGGACCACATTGCTCGGCCTGCACGGCGGCGACCGCGACGGCATCGCGCGTGACCTTTTAAGCACGCCCGAAGCAGTTCACGACTTGCTCTTCGGCAGCATTCCGGGCGCGGGTACCGCCGCCCACCCACTGCCGGCCAATGGCATGCCGGCCGGCCAGGGCGGCACCAAGCTCGACGAGTACACCGGCGGCGGGTACGTGAACTTGTACTTCCAGGGGGCAGGTCTCGTAGGTGGGCTCTTAGATACGGTCGACCAGATCTTCGGTGATTTGGTCGGCGATTACTCGTGGAATCCGGTGGCTTCCGTGGTCTCTTGGGACACGGCGATCTCCCTCGCCCTGGCGACCCCACTGTATTACACGAATCCCGCACGACCCGTGGTGGCAGCCACCACCTCGTAAGGTTCTCGGCACTTTGACTTTCCAACCGCCGACGGTTGGGCGTTGTCAGCTATTGATGGCCCATGAGCTGCCGCGTGCAGCTCATGGGCCTTTTTTCTGCTCGAAGGAGACGGTCCCTACGCGCGGTCGGTTAGCCCGGACTACTCATCCCTCCAGGGAATTCGCCCACACACTGCGCAATGAGCAGCCCGACGCGTGAGCGAGGTAAATCCGTTGCTCCTCCTCGCTAACGCTTCGGGATTCCTCGGAGAGCAACTCACTGATTGCCACGCTCGCCCGGCCGCGATAGGTTGTAGCTGAACAACCAACGAAGGAAACCTGCGATGGATTACGTCAACCTCGGTCGCACGGGCGTCAAAGTCTCGCGGCTCTGCCTGGGCTGCATGACCTACGGCACGAAAAAGTGGCGAGAATGGGTGCTGGAAGAAGAGGAAAGCCGTCCGTTCTTTCGCCGGGCTTTCGAGGCGGGCATCAACTTCTTCGATACCGCCGACATGTATTCGCTCGGCGTCAGCGAAGAAATCCTCGGTCGCGCCCTGAAGGAATTCGGCCCCGGCCGCGATCGCGTGCTCATCGCCACCAAAGTCTGCCAGCCGATGGGCAACGACCCGAACCTGCGCGGCCTGTCTCGCAAGCACATTCGCCACTCCATCAACGACAGCCTGCGAAGGCTGGGCACGGATTACGTCGACCTCTACCAGATTCACCGTTTCGACTACGACACGCCGATCGACGAAACACTCGACGCCTTGAACGACGTCGTGCAGGCGGGCAAGGCGCTGTATCTCGGCGCCTCGTCGATGTTCGCCTGGCAGTTCGCCAACCTGTTGCACACCGCCGATCGTCTTGACCTGCGCCGCTTTGTGACGATGCAAAACCACTACAACCTCGTCTATCGCGAGGAAGAGCGGGAGATGATCCCGCTGTGCCGTGCAGAAGGCATCGGTCTGATACCCTGGAGTCCGCTGGCCCGCGGCTTTTTGGCCGGCAATCGCCAACGCCGCGAACAGGGTTTTGGCCCGACCACGCGCGCCAAGACCGACGATTTCGCCCACAAGCTCTACTATGAGGATTCCGACTTCACCGTAGTCGACCGAGTCAGTGAAATTGCGCGGCACCGTGGTGTTTCGAACGCTCAAGTGGCCTTGGCGTGGATACTCCAGCAACCGGCAGTGACTGCCCCCATCATCGGCGCAAGCAAGATGCAGCACCTTGAAGACGCGATCAAAGCGCTTGAGCTGAACCTCACGCCTGACGAGCTAAATCGGCTCTCGGAGCCTTACCGGCCGCACCCGGTGCTGGGGCATTCTTAAAGGCAGAAGGCTGGCGGCACCGTTGGTTCATGCCTGCGTGTATTCCTTCAAAAAGCCCTTGAAGAGCACGAGGTGCTGCTCTTCCGCGCCAAGCAATTGAATGCACAAGTCTTGAGTGACGTAATCCTCACCCTCGGTGGCCTTGATGATCTTGCGGTACTGGGCGCAGGCGGCTTCTTCGGCGGCGATGACGGCTTTAATCACGCCGGTGACGTCGGTGGTGTTCTCGGTGGGCTGGGTCTGATTGCCCAATTTCACTTTGAGCGAGCCGGGCACCAGGCCGCCGATCTGCTTCAGGCGGTTGCCCAATTGCGTAGCGTGGCCCAGCTCCTCAGTAATGTCGGCGGCCAGCGATTTCTTGATCTCTTCGGCGCGCACGCCGTCGAGATTGATGCTGTTGGCCAGGTAGTTCATCACCGTTTCCAGCTCCATGCTGTAGGCGGTCTGAAGCATTTCGATCACTTGCTGATTGGTTGCCATGGTTCAACTCCTGCGTCGGTTCAGTTCCATTAACACTTCTTTCGCCTGCACCTGAATGTCGCTCGGCAACGACGGGCCGGTAAGCCGCTCGATGGCCACGGCCAACGGCTGCAAATCCGATTGTCCGTTCTTGTGCGCCAGCTCCTTGGTCGCCCGCAAGGCGTTGACCAGAATCAAGTCGCGCTTGTAGCGGCGCGATTGGGTTTCGTCTTCCTTTTGCAATGCCCCGGCCTGATCGGCGTCGAGCATTTCGACCAGCACGTCGATCGAACTGGCATCGCCGTGAGTCGCCAGCATCGTGGCCGCATTGTAGCGAACGTCGGGATAACTATCGACTAGCATTCGCTCGAGGCGTGCCACCGCCTCCTTCGTGTCGGCAGCGCTGAGCGCAAACGCCGCCGTCGACCGCAACAGCGGCTGATCGTCTTTCGATGCCGCCAGTAGCGCGGGCATGACCTTCTTCGCCAGCTCCGGGTTGGTCGTGGCGGAACTGCTCAACCACACCGCCAGACCTTTCATGGCGGCGAAACGGACCGTCGCCTCGGCCGGGTCGCGCTCGGTGCTGGCCGCTTTGACGAGCACGTCGAGTACGTCAGGCGCGTGGAATTCGCCAAGAAGATGGCACAGGTACACACGCAGCTCGACCGCATTCTTGTCGAAGCTCCCTTCGTCGATTTCTTTGTTCAAGATGCCCGACAGTTCGTGAGCGAGGTGGGCATCGTCTTTCAGCCGAGCGTTGCGAGGGTTGCGCAACAGGTCGGCCAGGTCGCTGGCAGATTGCCAGCGGCCGGCGTTGTTGCGTCGCAGGGCATCGACGTAAGATTGTGGATCGTTGTCGCGTTCGACCAGCCATTTGATGCCCGCTCCCAGAGCGAACATGATGACCAC
>DASSFG010000360.1:0-7942 GCA_035694685.1 Pirellulales bacterium | reverse complement strand
GCCAGGTGGTAAGCCGGCACAAGACGCCGGCTTGGGCATGGCCCACTACACGGCCGCGCAAGGCGAAACGCACACGGCGCTTTTTGCTCCGATGCACTATGAGCCGAACTATGCCTATCCGCTGTTGGTCTGGCTGCACCCAGCCGGCGACGACGAGAGCCAGCTTAAGCGCATCATGCCGCTGGTGAGCATGCGCAACTACGTGGCCGTGGCGCCGCGGGCGCCGCAGGGGCTCGACGCCGCGACCGACAAACCCCTGCATGCCTGGCCGGTAACCGGCGATCCCTCAACTGTCGATCGCTGGAACCTTTCCGAACAACTGATTTTCGACGCCGTGGAATTGGCACAGACCCGCTTTCATATCGCCTCGCGGCGAATCTTTGTTGCGGGCTACGACGGCGGCGGCACGATGGCTTTCCGCCTGGCGATGGACTATCCGCAACGCTTTGCCGGAGTGCTCTCGCTCTGCGGGCGATTCCCCAGCGGCCAAACGCCGCTTAAACGCATCTCGCTAGCCCGCCAGGTGCCCGTCTTTCTGGCTTGCGGACGCGACAGCCGCCGTTACGCCAGCGCGGAGGTATGCGAGCATTTGAAGCTCTTCCACAGCGCGGGCATGAACGTCTCATTGCGGCAGTACCCTTGCGGGCATGAGATGGTGCCCGCCATGCTCGGCGACATGGACCGCTGGATGATGGAGCAGATAGCCGCGGCCTCCGCCGCGAAATCGGAAGACGCCTGGGTGGAAGATTTCGATCTCTTCGAGCGGTAGCCAGAATCATCGTTCATGTGTGGGGTGACTGGCAGCGCGCCGCCAGTCTCTCGGCGGTCGCGCGCGGTCGATCGGCAGCGCGCTGCGGATCAACATTTCGACGCCAGACGGCGATGGGCGGCTCCAACGACCAGCTCCGGAGCGCCTTCCAGGTAGCCGTCCTCGGTGGTCCTCGACTGCCTCCGCGTATTCCGGCAGTCGTCTGCTTGCATTAGCGAATTCGTTCGCTATAATCAGCGAAGGAATTCGCTAGATCCCGCAGTCATCCGCGCCAAGGAATCGCCATGCCTCGTCGTAGTTCGCCCCAGCCGACTGAAGTCGAAATGCAAATTCTAGGCATCCTGTGGGAGCTTGGCCCCAGCCCGGTACGCGAGATTCATCGTCGGCTGGAAGAGGCCAAGGGTACCAGCTATTCCACGACTGTGAAAATGCTGGCCGTCATGCTCGACAAGGGGCTAGTGACGCGGGATGAAGACGCCCAGCCGCACATCTACAAAGCGGCGCTCACCCGCGATGGGGCCGGTAAGCGGCTCGTGCGCGATCTTATCGACAAAGTCTACAAGGGCTCGGCCCACAGCCTCGTGCTGCAGGCGCTGTCCACAAAGCGGGCGACGCAAGAAGAGCGGGACGAAATTCGCCGCCTGCTTGACAGAATGGAGGGAAAATCATGACCACGATTCTCGCACAGCTCCCCGTCGAACGCCTCGGCTGGGTCTTGGTGCACTCGCTCTGGCAGTTCCTGACGATTGCCCTGGTCGTTCGTCTTTTCGAGCGAACTTTCGCTGGTCGTAAGAGCGCTTCATTGCGCTATGCCGCCGGGCTGTGCGGCCTGTCAGCTATCACAGTGGCGCCCCTTCTCACTTGGTTCTTAATTCCAGCAGCGCCACCCGCAAGCGCTGGGGCGGCGGCCGCGGTTTCAGTTATCGAGCGCAGCGACGGGCCGCGCGTGGTGCCCATGGAGTTGCCTGTTGGCGTCAGGTCTGATCCGGCGGCAGCTTCCCTCGAAGCCGTAGAGCACCCCCCCGCCCGGTACTCGCTTGCCGACGCGTGGTCCGCCGCCCGCGCGACGCTCGCCCTGCGGCTGCGTCCCTGGTTGCCGATGCTGGTGGCCGGCTGGCTGGTGGGCATGTCGTTGTGCTCGCTGCGTCCGCTTGCGGGCTGGCTCACCTTGCGCCGGTTGCGCACTATTGGGATTTCGGCCGTCAGCCCAGTGCTGGCAGCATCAACCCATCGCATCGCCGCTCGGCTGGGAGTGACGCAGGCCGTGTCCGTCTGGCGGTCGACGATCACGAAAACGCCGCTGGTCGTCGGCTATTTGCGTCCCGTGTTGCTGATTCCAGTGGCCATGCTGGCCCAGTTGCCGCTGGCGGAACTGGAAGCCATTCTGGCCCACGAGTTGGCGCACATCCGCCGGCATGACTTCCTCGTCAACCTTTGGCAGACGGCGCTTGAAACGGTCTTCTACTACCATCCCGCCGTTTGGAGTTTGTCGCACCGACTCCGCGCCGAGCGCGAGCATTGCTGCGACGACCTCGCGCTTTCGATCGTGGGCGATCCCGTCTGCTACGGGCGTGCGCTATTGCACGCGGAAGAACTGCGCGGCGCAGAATCGCTGCTTGCGTTCGGCGCCGGAGGTGGTTCGCTACGGGGCCGCATCTTGCGCCTCTTCGGTCAATCGTCGCCGCCCACCGTCGCCACCGGTCTGTTGACGGGCGTGCTCCTACCGAGCGTGGCCCTCGCCGGTCTGCTCATGGCGTTTGCCACGGGCGCACCGGCAGTGTCCACGGATAAGAGCAATGAAGCCGCAGCAGACAAGCCCGCTGCCGTCGAAAAAGATCCGCAAGTCGTAACTAGCGACGAAATGCCGGCGGCAGGCATCGTGCGCGGCGTGCTGGTTAACGCCGCGGACGGGGCGCCAATTGCCGGGGCGCATGTCATTCTCAATGGACGAAACAAACGCGACCGTACCAAGTCGGGTGCCAACGGACGATTTCAGTTCGAAAATGTTCCGCCCGATCCGCTCCAGTACTATATCTGGGCCTATTCAGACAACCTGGTCACGAGCGCGAGCGAGATCGAGCAGGCGATCACCGCCGACGGCTCGTCGGCGCACTTCGCTCCGCTGCGGTTGGAGATGCGCGAAGGCAAGCAAGTGAAATTCCTGGTGACGTCGGCTGTCACCGGCAAGCCGCTTGAGTGCGCCAAAATTGAATTCCGCCCACCGGACCGCCGAGAGACAGCGACCAGCTCCGTCGGCACCACCCTGGTGCAAGGGCTCTTGAGCCAGAACTACGACGTGAGGCTCACCGCCCTGGGACACGCGAAGCAAGTGCTGGAAGTCGATTTATCCCAGCCGCAACGGCTGACTGAGCTGCGCATCGAGCTTGCCGCCGGTGGAATTCTGCGCGGGGTCGCGGTTGACGCCGATGGCAAGCCGGTGGCCGGCGCGCTCGTACACTATTTCGTGAATCCCAGCTTGGGCACGTATGGCGATGCCCCGCGCACCGACGCCCAGGGCCGCTTCCAGAACAGTTTTCTCCCCTTGCGAACGCCGGTGAGAGTTTCCATCGAGCACGACGACTTTTTGCGGCTGGACAAACAGATCGTCCTTTCGCACGAAAGCGCGGAGAGCGACGTTCGGGTCACCTTGACGAGTAGGCCGCACGGCAAAGTGGTTCGCGGCGCGGTGAAAGACGCGCAGGAAAACCCCGTGCCGGGAGCGCGTGTGGCTAATTATGGAGATTCAGTGACGATCCAGCGCGAAGCCACCACCAATGCACAAGGAGAGTTTACGTTAAGCGATCTGTTGGAAGGGTATACCGGATATCAGATCTATGTCGCGGCGAAAGGTTTCGCTCCCGAGCGGCTCGATGTGCAACCAGGAAACGCCGATTCGCCACCCTTCGTTAACGTAACGCTTAGGCCAGGTCACTCGCTTCGCGGCCGTGTTTTGGACGAAAGCGACAGGCCGCTGACCGAGGCACTGGTTACTCCGCGAAGCATCTCCTATGCGGGTCCGAATTATGGAGATTCCATCCACACCGACCAAGAGGGCCGTTTCGCTTTCGATTCGCTGCCGGCCGACGCGCGCCTTCACGTGTCTGCGCCGGGCTATCCGTTTTCCGAGCCGCTCGAACTCCCGCTCGACGGCGACGAACCCGTCACGATCACGCTCGATGCGCCCGGCGTTCTGCGCGGACGCGTGATCGACGCCGAAACCGGCGAGCCGGTGCGCCAGTTCTCGGTGCTGGCCGGCGGGGTCAACACGACTTTCAACGCCAGCGACGGCAAGTTTGTCATCAGATCGTTGCGGCGAGGCAAGCCGGTCGAGTTGACCGTCTTGGCGGACGGATACGAACGAAGATTCGCTGAGAAGACGTTTCCCGGCAAGGAAAACGAATTGAAAGAGCTGACCGTTCCGCTAACGCCTATCGACTTGAACCAGCGCTATGCACTGCGCGTTCAGCTTCTCGACTTTGCCGGAAAGCCGGCACCTGGCGCGCAGTTGAGGCTCATCGTTTCGGCCGGGAAACCAATCGGCAAGATCGACGCCAAGTTTAATTGGGGTTTAATCAAAAACGGCCAACTTGGGGACAGAGTCTACTGCGATCAATTTCTTTCGGGCGTCAGCGACGCGGCGGGGGAATTTGAGTTCAACGGCATTCTACCCGGCAAGCACCTGCGGCTTGCGTACTGGGGCGACGGTGTGCCGCAGGGGCTTTCTTTGGATCTCCCTCAATCGCGAGCCGGCGGAGCGGATTTCACCGCCGTCACGCTACCGCAACCGGCACGTGTCATCGGAAGGATCAAGCATGAGCGGTTCCCAAATGCCGGCTCGATCCGCCTGTCGCTCCTTGACGACATTTCTCACGAATACAAGTTGCATCTTGCGGAGCGGAATACCCGCTTTGAATTCGGCGATTTGCCTCCTGGCGAGTATCAGGTCACCGTTGGTTCCAAACCCGTTGAGGCCAGTGAGAACGGCCAGGCACGCTATACCATCAAGAGGCTCGCATCGCAGACCATTCAACTGCAGGCGGGCGAAACCAAGGAGGTCTCCTTCAACGAACCGGATGCGGACAAGAAGGCGCCAGCGAAAACCGAACCGGCGCCGGCCGCAACGCCTGCCGCCGCCGCTCGATCGCTCGACATCGTGATCGCCGAGCATGTCATCCTTTGGGACGGTCGCATTCGTACCTGGGACGAGGTGGTTACGGAATTACGCGAGATCCGCAAAACGAAAGGCGAACCGATTCATCCGCACTTCCACTTCACGCTCGGCGCCTATTCCGCCGGCAAATTCGAAACGTGCAAAGCTAAGGTCTGGGAACTCTACGAGGAGCTGTTTCAACCGGCGGGCATGTCGTATCGCTCGATGTCTCCCAAGGCGGCACCGCGCTACGACGCCATCCGCAAAGCAGAAGACCTGGTTTCCGATCCGTCGACGTTGCGCTCAGGCATCGTCGTCGAGAACGGCCAACCGGAGGCGGACGTGCTGGTGGTACTCGTGCCGGAGAATGGCGTGTGGCCGCTCGTCCTCAAGGCCGATCTTACGCTTCGCGATCCCCTGGATGACATCTGGACGACGACAGACGAAAATGGTCGCTTCACGTTGCCCATTCCGCCGGCGAACGTCCCGGGCGACGTCGGCGAGCCGCTGCGATACTCCCTGGCCGCCTTCTCGCCGACGGGCTATCGGCTGGCGAAAATGCCCGCGGAGGACGAGGGCACAAAGATCATCAATCTCCAGCCGCTTTCCCGCATCGAACTGACGCCCGGCGAAGGCAAACCACAGCGGATTGATCTCCGGCTGGACGGTGGCTTGCCCGACACGAGCCCCGGCCTTACCATCTACGAGATCGACCTGCGGGACAAAACTCTCGCTCTATCTTTACCCCCGGGAAGGATTACTGTCGATCGGTCGTTTCGGCACGAGGACGGCAGTTCCCGCGGTTATCCCGCCGAAACCGTGCGACTTGGCCCCGGCGACCGCCGAAAGGTCACGTTGCCCAATATCACCGAGGCGGAAGCAAAGCGATAACAAATCCAGGATTCGCTTCCGTTGAAGGCGCCGCACTGCTGGTTTAACCTGCGGCTAAACGACGGAACCATGTGGGGGGCGACTGGCAGCGCGCTGCCAGCCTCCCGGCGGTCGTCCGCGGATGGCGCTGCAGATTAACCTTTCGACGCACGGCGGCGATGGGCGGCTTGCAAACGCTTGACAAAGCTGGCGTGAGGCCGGCTGGCGAGGCCCTGGCGGAGCACTTCCAGCAGCCGCTCGGAATCGCGGCGCAGCAGGGCATCAATATCGATCCAAAAGCCGGGGAACACGCGCGACTTGCTGATCCCCTCACGGTTCGGGCGGATCTCATCGTCTGGAAAATAGAACCAGTGGAGTTCTCGCTCTTCGACCAATAGCACCAGATACTCAACCACGCCGCTGCGCCGGTAATCCTTGCGCTTCGCGTGCATCGCCAGGTTGCGGCGACTGTGGGCGACTTCCACAACCAGTTCCGGGGCGCCTTCCACGTAGTCGTCCGCATTGATGCGCGACTGCCCACCGTAATCGGTAAGAATACGCATCGCGAGGTCAGGCTGCGGCTCGCTCTCGTCACCAAGAATGGCAGTGGCGTTGTGGGTGACGTCGATGCCCGTCGTTGCCCGGCGATAGCTCTCCAGCAGATAGCCAATTTCACCATCAAAAGACGAATGCTTCCATTTCAGCGGTGAGGCCACGTAAACGACACCTCCGATAAGCTCCCATTTTTCGTCTTCAGGGCAAGCTTCATAGCGCCGGTGAAACTCCGGCTGCGACATCCGCTCGCCATTGACGAGCAGCCGCAGACCCTTTTTCGGACGTTCAGCAATGCTCATGATTCTCGCTCGATTTAATCGTCTTTGGCAACGCGGAAACCGATCCAGGGATGGCATACGCTAGCGGACTCCGAGCGCCGCTTTCAGCGCATCGTCCAACATCCGTAAGTGAGTGGCGGAAACCGACCCAATTGTCCTGAACACGTCCGCCTGTGGGGCCGTGTGAAGCCGCTCGCAACGGATCGCTGAATCCGTCAGCAACCCCGTTGCCGCGACCGTCAGGAGTCGCCGCGTCTCATCGGTGCGTATCGTAGTCGTCGTAGATGTCCATCGACGGATCCAGCCAATCGCTGTTCTCGGCCGAGCGGGCCAGCATGGTCCGCAAGTCGTCGTGGCTAAGATCATCCGACAGGACGGCCCGTACCTGATCGTAAACGTCAGCACGCAAAACCACGCAGTCGATTCCGTCGATGTTGAGGGCAACCGAGCCGGCACGCTCGACCGCTTCGCGTTGTTCGTTGGTAAACGTCATAACGATATTGTCAACGCGGAGCACTCTCGAATCAAGCGGCATCGACCCATGCCCTGGTTCTGAACAACAACCTTTATGGCTTCACAGCTTCTGCCGCTTCATACGGGCTGACCTTTTTGGCTCCCCGGCCACCGGTGGCGGCGACGCGGTTGATGGCGTTGAGGAACGCCTTGGCGCTGGCTTCGATGCTGTCGGTCGAGACGCCCCGGCCGCGATAGACGTGGCCGTTGTGCTCGACTTCGACCGTTACCTCGCCCTGAGCATCTTTGCCGACGGTAACGCTGTGTATTCTAAAGTCCTTGCATACCACGTCGATGCCCGTGAGCTGCTCGATCGCCCAGAAGAGTGCGTCGAAAGGACCGTCGCCTTCACTTACTTCGCAGGTCGTTTCTTCATCGCCGTGCCGCAGTGTCAGCACGACGTTGGGCGTCATGCCGGTGCCGGCCGCCAGGCGATAATGGCTGATCGACCAGAGCTCCTGTTCGTCGCGAATCTTGTCGTCGATCAGCGCCGCGATGTCGGCGTCATAGACCTCCTTTTTTTTGTCGGCCAGGGTCTTGAACTGCTCAAACAGGGTCTGGAGCTGTTCAGCAGTCAGGTGATAGCCCAGCGCTTTCACGCGATCGGCCAGCGCCGCACGGCCGCTGTGCTTACCGAGTACCAGGTCGGTCTTCGAAAGGCCCACGTCCTCAGGGCGCATGATCTCGTAGGTTGAACGCTCCTTGAGCATTCCGTCCTGGTGAATGCCGGCCTCATGGGCGAAGGCGTTGCGGCCCACGATCGCCTTGTTGCGTTGCACCTGGATGCCGGTGATGTTGGACACGAGC
>DASSFG010000359.1:0-3711 GCA_035694685.1 Pirellulales bacterium | reverse complement strand
TTTTGTGGACTGGCAAAGTGGGATTCGGCGATCCGAGCGTATCATTTCGCCAAGGACCGTGGTTTCTGGTCGGCGGGGCTTTCGAACAACATGGCGCTTGCTCTCACCAGGTCAGGCCAGCGTGAGGAAGCGATCGAGTGGCTCGAACGTGCCCTGGCCGCAGACCGCTCACTGGGCGCCGCCTATTATCAGCGGGCGCGGGTTTTAGCCGCACTGGCTAACGATTCACGCCGGCCCATGCCGGTTCAGGCGGTCGCCGACATTGAACGCGCTGCCGAGCTTTACCCTGAAAACGGTTACGTTTGCCTGGCCGTGGCGTCGATATTCGGATCTGCCCAGATGCACGGTAGCCCTTCAGAATATGGCGATCGATCTGTTTCTTTTCTGCTCAAGTCGCTGCGGCTCGGTATCTCGCCGGAGGAGATTCGTTCGTCGGGCATTCCCCTGCAAATTATCGAGCGCGCAAAGGCCTTGTCTGACTACCAACTCGCGATAGAACAAGGCGCCACCGCCGAGCGTCGGCCGCCGCCTGGCTTGGTCGATTCCTTAGCCGGAGTTTCGTTCGAGTAAACTGCGAGACCGGCGTTCCTCGGCAAGGCCGGCCCGTGGTCATGACTATGGAAGTGTCAGCTTGCGGATGACATCCAACGACAGAAAGAGATGATTGGGATCATCGAGCAACGATCGGAATCCGCGCTTCAGGTAAAACTGCCTCGCGCTTTCATCGATGGCATCGACTTCGACCCCGCGAATCCCAACCTCGTCCGCCAAACGTTGAATGCGCTGAAACGCGTCCATGAGCAAGTGCTCGCCCAGACCTCGGCCTTGCACCCCGCGATCAACCGCCAGCCGCCCGATGAGAACGACGGACACGTCAAGACGAGGAAGTCGCTTGTCTTCATCCGGCGGCAAGTGACCGGGCAGAACGCGGTGCGTGCTTAGTGCGTAGTAGCCAAGCACCACGGCCTCACCCTCCTCGACCGCGACGAAGGTCCGGGAAAGATCTTTGCGTTCGAACTGGCCTGCCCGTTCCACGAGCCAGGCATTCAGGAGAGGTTGGCCGCAATCGAACTTCGATCTGTCGTGACGGCGCGATAAACGTTCAACTACCCAATCGACCATCAGCGAGCCTGGCGTTTTCGGACGCGCTGTTTGTAACGCTTGGCCGCCGCGGCCAGCGCCTCGTTCGGCTTCGCTGACGTATCGTCAATAATCGACGTAAAAAGTTCCCAGTCTCGTTGCGTTAAGACGGTAACCCGCTGCTCGCGAATCACCTGGCGTGCCGTGTGAACCAGCGTCGAAACAGCGAAGTCGCTGACTGTCTGGCCTAATTGTGCGGCTGCCTCCTCGATGGTGCGCTTCAGTTCAACGGGTAATCGCACATTCAGTCGCGCATCGTTTTTTGCGGTCATGAGGGCCTTTCCTTTTTGTGAGCTGTATGGCAAACTGCCACACACATTCTAATCGTCGTGACGATTGCAGGTCCACCTTAAGGTTTCAGCTCAAGTTCTATGGTTCACGTTGGCATTGTCGGCGTCGGGTTCATGGGCATGATTCACTACCTGGCCTATAAGAAGATCGCCGGTGTCAAGGTCGCGGCCATTTGCACGCGCGACAAAAAAAAGCTCGCCGGCGACTGGCGCGGTATTCAAGGCAATTTCGGTCCGCCCGGCGAAGTAATGGACCTCGGTGCGATCGCGCGGTACGAAAGCTGGTGCGACCTTCTTGCCAATCCGAAGATCGACCTGGTCGACGTCTGCCTGCCACCCAAACTGCACGCCGACGTGACCGTGGCGGCCCTGCGCGCCGGCAAGCACGTAATTTGCGAAAAGCCGATCGCCCTGAATGCCGCGGACGCGAAGAGAATGGTCAAAGCCGCCGAGCAATCGCAACGGATGCTATTGATCGCACACGTGCTGCCGTTCGTGCCCGAATTTGCCTTCGTGCGGCGGGCGGCAATCAGCGGCAAATATGGCAAGCTGTGGGGGGGCCACTTCAAGCGCATCATCGCCGACCCGCAGTGGCTCAAGGATTTTTACGACCCGCAAGGCGCGGGCGGTCCCGTCATCGACTTGCACATTCACGATGCCCATTTCATTCGCCTGTTGTGGGGCATGCCTAGGGCGGTTCAGAGCATTGGGCGCCGGCGCGGTGAGATGTTGGAGTTCGTGAATACCCAGTTCCTCTACGATGACGAGACGCTGGTCACCGCCGCCAGCGGCGTGATTCAGCAACAAGGGCGAAGCTTCACGCACGGCTTTGAGGTTTACTTCGAGAAGGCGACCATGAGCTACGATTCGGCGGTACTCGATGGCCAGCCGGTGACCGGCACGCCATTGACGGTGTTGTCGTCGCGGGGCAAAGTCGAGCGGCCAAAACTGGGTGAAACGGACGGTTTTGCGGCAGAGCTTAGTGATGCGGTCAAAGCAATCCGCACGGGTCGGCCTTCCGAGCTCCTGGCCGGTGAATTGGCCCTCGACGCGCTCATTCTCTGTCAAAAGGAGACCGAGTCGGCATTGAAGCGGCGGTCGATCAAGGTGCGCGGCTGAACAAGGTTTTTGCGGAGGGCCGCCATCGGCCGGCGAGTAAGCAGCGAGGTCAATGACATAACGACTCGCGTACCGCTCGCCTGTGGCGAGCGGGAGGCGTGAGCCTCCCGGTAATGCCTGCTCCGGCAAACGCGGGCCGCAGCAAGTCATTGGTTCATGTACCACCGGCACGCTGACGCGTGCCGCTCGCCTGGTGGCGAGCGGGGTCAAACCACTTTGGGAGGTTTATTTAGTTCTCGACGCTTGAGCAAGAAAGCGGCCGGCCTGAGCCCTCCCGGAGGGAACTCCGGGCTTCGGCCGGCCGCCGGTACCAGGTACCTGCTCGCTCGTGGTTCAAGTAATTTGGCGTGCGAATGAAACTCTTGCTTTGCCCGCACATTGTCCGGCTAGCGCCAACGCACCGTGTCATCACCGCTGAAAGAGGCCACGCTCTCCTCGCTTGATCTTGAGGCGTTGCTGTACGTGCCTTCGCAGGCAGCGATCATGCGGGCGCAAATATCGTCCGCGACTTGCCGACTACGGGACGGCAACGTGGCCGAAGCGGGGATTCCCGCCGTGGCCGCCTGTTGTCGCAACCAGCGGTGTACGACCACTTCGACCAGCGGCGGCACGTGACGGTTAAAATCACCTCGCGCTCGTTCGTCGCCGGCCGCGGCCCGCAGGCAGAGGTTATGTAGGGTGGATTCGTCGATCGTCATGCTTTTTCCTTTCTGCGGGATAATTGCGGTTAGCAGAATGTGTACGATTGTTGCGAACCTGTCTGGCCCCAGACGTCGGTCGCCGACGCGTATTCGCTACCGATTGGATCGTCGCTGCCGAGGTAAACGGTCACTGAGAAAGAGCCATTGGCGTTCGGCGTAACGGTGGCCGATGCCAGGCCGCTGAGCTGTACGGTATCGTCGGCGACGTCCATTCCTGACACCGAGCCGACGAACTGCCACTCGCCGTTTCCGAGGCTGATGGCATTCAGGGAGACTTCGGGCGGCATGACCATGAGCGTGGTCGACGCCGAGGCCTGGTTGCCCCAGACGTCGATGACGTTCGCATCGACTTCGCCCAACTGCGAGGCCGTAGTCAGCAGGTCGAAATTCCCGTTGGAATCGGTCGTGGCCGAGGTCGTTGCCAATCCGGCCGAACCGGAAAATTTGACCGTCAGACCGCC
>DASSFG010000358.1:0-6928 GCA_035694685.1 Pirellulales bacterium | reverse complement strand
ATCAATGTTGCCCCCGCCAACGTTGAGATTGTTGCTACGCACGGCCCGCATCACGTCGTCGAGCGACAACTCGTACTTGATGAGCTGGGCCGGGGCGATGCGAATCTGATATTGTTTTTCAAAACCTCCCCAGGAGTTGATCTCCGCGGTGCCGGGCACCGGCCGCAGCGCGGGCTTGATCGTCCAGTCCTGCGTGGTGCGGGCCTTGGTTAAATCGCCGTGCTGTTCCAGCACGAGGTAATGAAACACTTCCCCCAGGCCGGTCGACACAGGGCCCATCTCCGGCGCGCGGATGCCGGCCGGCAGCTCGACGTTGCCCAGCCGCTCGAAGATAAGCTGCCGCGCGAAGTAAATGTCCGTATCGTCCCGGAACGTCGCCACCACCTGCGAGAGGCCGAATTGCGACACCGAGCGCAGACCTTCGAGCCCCGGCATGCCGTTCATCGACAGCTCAACGGGAAAGGTGATCAGCCGCTCGATCTCCTCGGGCACCATGCCCGGCGCCACGGTATTGATCTGCACCTGCACGGGCGTGGTGTCTGGGAAGGCATCGACGTTGAGCGCCCGCAGAGAGAAAAAGCCGCTGATCGCCACCGCCACGGCGGCGACGATCACCAACCAACGATGCGCGAGCGACCACGAGATAATCTGCTCGAGCATGTCAGCTCCCGACGCCGGCCAGCCGCTGCTTGACCACCTCGGCCTTGAGCACGTGGCTGCCGCCGGCGGCCACTTCGTCGCCCGGTCGTAGGCCGGTCAGCACTTCGGTGTAAGGCCCATTGACGATGCCCAGTTCCACGGGCCGCGGCTGAAACACGCGCTCGTCGGTGCGCACGAAGACGACGTTGACGGCCCCGTCGCGCTGGATCGCCAGCGTAGGAACGACAATGGCGTCAGTCCTTTCTTGGATGCGGACGTGGGCCGAACCGAACATGTTCGCCCGCAACAACCGCTGCCCGTCGGGCGGAGAGCCTTCGCCATGAATGAGCGGATTGTCAACTTCAATGCGGGCCTGCACCATGCGGGTCCGCTTATCGACTTCGGTGCTGATCCAGGCGAGCTTACCGTGCACTTTTTCCTTTAGGCCGTCGGCCGAGAACATCACCTCCTGTCCGCGGCGGATCCTGGGGGCGTCTTCCTTGCGCACGTCGAGCTCGACCCACATGCGGCGCACGTCGGCTATCACGAACTGGCCGCTTGTCGAAGGCTCGACCAACTCGCCCACCACAATGTCACGGCCGATGACCATGCCGTCGAACGGCGCCACCAATGGCACCAGGTTGGCCGTCGTCTTTTGCGGATCGAGTCGCTCAACCAGTTTTTTGGGCAGCCCCAGAAAGTGAATCCGTTCGACAAGCTCCGTGTCGTTGAGATTGTCCATATCTTCCAGCCGCACTGGCAAACCGAGGTTAATGAGGGTCTGCTGCGCGTTGAAGAGCTTGATGCGCGCCTCGCGGGCGTCGGTCTCGGCCTCGCGCAGGTCGCGATCCGATATCGCCGATTGATATTTCCGCATCCGCAGCAGCGTGTTTTGCCGCAGTTCGGCGGCGACGACGGCCTGCAAAAACTCCGACTTGGCGCGGCCAACGTCGAGCGCTTCGATGATGGCCATGATTTCGCCCTTTTTGATCGGCTCGCCGACTTTTTTTTCCACGCTCCAGACCGTGCCCGCGACGCGGGCCGAGAGCTGGGCGATCAGCGTTTGGTCGTAGGTGATGGTGCCCAGCGCGACGACCTCTTCCACCATCGGCCGCCGCTCGACCAGGGCGATTTCAATGCCCGATTTGCGCACCGCCTCGGCCGACTCGAAAAGCACCGGCTGCAACGCGGGAATCTGGGCGCCCATTTCCGTCACCGGCAAATCGGCTGCGCCGGGCAAGGTATCGTCCGGATCGACTTGCGGCGGCTCGCGGACGGGCTGCCGCATGACTTCCGAAAACTTCGGCACGTGCCAGTGATAGACATGGCCCCAAAACAGCAGTCCAACCAGCGCGCACAGCACAAGCGCATTGGGCAACTGCAAAACGAGCAGCCGCAACCAGTGTAGGCTACTACTGCTCGCCGGCGGCCTCTTAGAAGAAACAAAATTACTACTCATCGTCAAAGCTAGCGCATGACAGCGCGGCCAGAGTACATGAATCATCGCACAGGCATTGGCGCCTCAAGGCCAGGTCGCGCGCCATCGAGACCGCGCCGACTCACCAACCCATACATCCACCCGCGGCGAATTTAAACGCCGCCGCTATTGCTAACGAACAGCCGCAGAAACAGGGCGTGCTCGGAACAAGGATTGACCTCGCATCGTTGGTCACTATTGCCGATCGAGCGAGGCGTCATCGCTTATCCAATCGAAAAAGGGTGCGAATCGCGCCGGGTCCGCTAGCGTAAAGGACAGGCGCCTGACTCATTATAACGCCAACGGCCTGATGCGGTAGGCGCGCTAGCGCAAACCACGCCCGCCGTTTACGTCCAGCGTTGCGCCATAGATGAAGCCCGCAACGGGGCTGGCCAGAAAGACGATCGAAGGGGCAATGTGCCCCGGGGCAATGGCAATCGCCGCCTTTTCCAGCGATAATGCTCGCCAGTCCCAGGCCACGGTCTCAGTCGGTTAAATGGCATCAATAGGAGAGATCGATGTTTGATTTGGCGGCCGTTCAGTCCGAATTGGTGGCGGCAGGCATTGACGGATGGCTGTTTTACGATTTTCGCGCGTCGAACGTGTTAGCGCGGCGCATCCTCCGGGTGCGCGACGACGCGGTCACGACGCGGCGATTCTATTATTGCGTGCCGGCCCACGGCCAGCCACGCAAGCTCGTTCATCGCATCGAGTCGGGCACGCTCGACCATCTGCCGGGCGAGAAACACATCTATTCGCGCTGGCAGGAGCTCGACCTTGGTTTGAAGACCTTGTTGACCGGCATCAAGCGCGTGGCGATGGAGTACTCGCCGCGAAATGCCATTCCCTACGTCTCGCGCGTCGATGCCGGCACCGTCGAAGCGGTGCGCGGCCTGGGCGTCGAGGTCGTCTCCTCCGGCGATCTGGTGCAAAGTTTCGAGGCCGCCTGGAGCGACGAACAATGGCGGATGCACCTCGCCGCCGCGGAAAAGACAACCGCCGCCTACGACCACGCCTGGACGCTGATCGCCGACCGTGTGCAATCCGATGGCTCGGTTCACGAGTTGACCGTACAGCAGGCGATTCTCGACTTCTTCCACCCGTCGGGTCTGGTGACCGACCATCCGCCGATCGTCGCGGTCGGCCCTCACAGCGGCGACCCACACTATGAGCCGCGGCCCGGTGACGAGGGCCTGATCCGCCGCGACGACTTCGTGCTGATCGACCTCTGGGGCAAGCTCGAACACCCCGACGCGGTCTACAGCGATCTGACGCGGGTCGGCTACGTGGGCCCGAGCGTGCCGGCGAAATACGAAGACGTCTTTCGGATTGTGGCCCGTGCCCGCGATGCCGCCATTGACCGCGTCAGGCGAGCCTTCGCGGCCAACGAGCGGCTTTGTGGCTGGCAGGTCGATCAGGCTGCCCGAGAGGTGATTGAAGCGGCCGGCTATGGGCCGCAGTTCGTACACCGCACGGGCCACAGCATCGGCCGCGAGACGCACGGCAACGGGGCCAACATGGACAATCTCGAAACGCACGACGAGCGCCGCGTGCTGCCGCGCACCTGTTTTTCCATCGAGCCGGGCATTTACTTGCCGGAGTTCGGCGTGCGCAGCGAGATCAACGTTTTCATTGACGCTCAGCGGACAGTTCACGTCACGGGCGGGCCATTGCAAACGTCGGTGCTGGCGGTTATGGGCTGAGTTGCGAGACGACGGAAAACGCGGGAGAAAAGGGGGTATTCCTGACCCGTCCCCTTTAAGTTCGCCGTCCCCTTTAACTTCGTCCTTTAGTTTCGACGGTCCCGCGGCGTTGTAGCGATCTGGCCACGAGCCAGCAGATAAGTGCCCAGGCGAGGCCCGCGGCCCAACCGGCGACAACGTCGGTCGGATAATGCACGCCGAGGTACACGCGGCTGAGGCCGACAATGATCATAAGGATCACGGCCAGGAGCAAGAAATAGGCCCTCAAATGCCACTTGCCAACGAAGCGCCCCAGGAGTGCGCCGAGTGTCAAAAACACAGTCGCCGAAAGCATGGAGTGGCCGCTCGGAAACGAACTAGTAAAAACCCCACTTAGGTGAGGCACGAGTTGAGGTCGCGCGCGATCGAAGAGCGACTTCAGCAAGGTGGTCACCAACAGGCCGCTCAATGTCGAGAGCAACACTAACCACATCGCGCCGTACATCCGTCGCAGCCAAAAGAAGCCAGCGATCGAAAAAGTGAGCAATGCCAGAACGGCGACGCCGCCCAGCGCGGTGACGTCGCGCGCCACCTCGCCCATCCATACAGGCCCAATAGGCTTTGAAGGGTCATCCTCGCGGCGCAGGCGGCGTACTGCCCACTCATCAAATCGCATCGTTTTGCCGGCCACAACTTGTCGGCCAAAACGATGAAAGCCAACACTGACACCATCGCCACCAACATCAACGCCAAGACCGCCATCTCATGCCGCCCAACCCACAGTCAGCAGCCGCTCTATGTCACGCGGATGTATGAATTGAACGGCCAAATTCAGCTTGCGGTGGTTGGCAAACTGCCGGCCCGTGCCGTATTCTGGCGGTGTGGCTAAAGCAACGTATAAGGATGCAGGGGTCGACCTCGACGTTTATCGGCAAAGCATGGCGCGGTTGCCGCGCTTGCTCACGCGCACCCATAGCCCACGGGTCCTGCCGCTCGAAGGCGGCTTCGCCGGGCTGTTTCAGCTCGATTTTTCCAGCCCGCTCTTTGCCAGGCATTATGTCGATCCCGTGCTCGTCTCCTGCACCGACGGCGTGGGCACCAAGCTGAAAGTGGCCCAACTGGCAGGCGTTCATCACACGGTGGGTATCGACCTGGTGGCGATGAGCGTCAACGACGCTCTCTGTTGCGGCGCGGAGCCGCTCTTCTTTCTCGACTACGTGGCCATGTCGCACGACGACCCGGAGCGGCTGGAAGAGATCGTCGAGGGCATCTCGGCCGGCTGCATCGAAAGCGATTGTGCCCTGCTGGGCGGCGAGACGGCCATCATGCCCGACCTGTATGCCCGCGGCGACTACGACCTGGCGGGCTTTTGTGTGGGCGTGGTCGAACGGCGGCGGGTGATCGATGGCCAGGCGATCGCCGCGGGCGACGCGGTGCTGGGCGTGGCCTCGAGCGGCCTGCACTCCAACGGTTTTAGCCTGGCCCGCAAAGTCGTCTTCGACCTTGCCCGGCTGTCGGTCGACACGTATGTGGCCGAGCTGGGCCGCAACGTCGGGCAGGAGCTGCTCGAGCCGACGCGGATTTACGTTCGTCCGCTGCGCCGCGTGCTTAGCTACTACAAGGTGAAGGGCGTAGTACACGGCATCGCCCATATCACCGGCGGCGGACTGCACGAGAATCTGGAGCGCATTTTGCCCAATGGGACGCAGGCGGTCATCGAACGCGGAAGCTGGACGGAGCCGCCCATCTTTGCATGGCTGAAGCGATTGGGCGAAATTGACGACGCCGAGCTGGAGCGAGTCTTTAACATGGGGCTGGGACTGGTGCTGGTGGTCAGCCCCTATTACGCAGACAGCATCCGCAACCAGCTTGCCGACTGCGGCCTTGCCTCCTGGTCGATCGGTCAAATCGTCGCCGGCCCGCGCGGGGTGCGGTGGGCCTAGCTGCCGTCAGAGTGCGCTTCCGTCAAAGTAGCAGCAGCGAAAGCAGATAGCCAAACAGCACCGTACAACCGACAACCGCGTAGGCGTCGATGAGCATCTCGCAGTAGCCCTGCCGATCCGAGTCCATTTGTAGTGCGATGCTCGTTGGTTGAAAAACGAAAATGAACGCACAGATGGCATTATCGGCTGCAATGGCAAGGCTTGTTGAATCAACGAGACCGCTAATGCCGGAAGGACAGGTAAGCCGCGGCGGGTCGGCAAGCTTTTTAGGAAGACGAGGCTCGTCTAATGCCCAGTCTTGGCCAGTCGCGAGGTGAGATAACTGGATAGTGCGAGGTCGAGGGCCTGGTCGGTGCGCATCGGTACGTAGTCGATGCGATGTGCCCGGCAACCTTGCCGCAAGTCGTGAATGAAGCGCTCGAATTCCGCCAGGTAGGCTTTACGCAGCGAGCGAGGGTCGGCAAGCAGTTCGGGCCACTCTTCCAGGCCCTTGAACAAGGTCGGCTGGCGAAAGGGAAAGTCGAGCTCGGCGGGATCGAGCACGTGAAACAGGACCACCTCGTGGCGGCGGTGACGGAGGTGCTTCAGGCCGGCGAGCATGCTGGGCACGTCGTCGAAAAAATCGCTTAGCACGACGACCACGCCGCGCTTCTTCAATCGCTCGGCCAGGTCGTGAAAGATCGGGCCGCTGGCGGTCTTTCGTTCGGGCCGCGACTGCTCCATGACGTGCAACAGGTGTTTCAAATGCGAAGGGTTGCTGCTGGCCCGAATCAGGGCGCGGATTTCGCTGTCAAACGTTACCAGCCCAACGCTGTCTTGCTGTTGCAGAATAAGGTACGCCAGTGCGGCCGCCACGCACTGGGCGTATTCAAGCTTCGAAAGTGCCGCCGCATCGCTTTTGTAGCGCATGCTCTCACTGGTGTCGAGCACCAAATGACTGACGAGGTTGGTCTCTTCCTCGTACTGTTTGAGGTAGAACTTGTCGGTCTTGCCGAAGACTTTCCAATCGACGTAGCGCAGGTCGTCGCCCGGCGCATACTCGCGGTGCTCGGCAAACTCGATCGAAAACCCATGATACGGGCTGCGGTGCAGGCCCGACACATAGCCTTCGACGATGAACCGCGCACGAAACTCCAGCCCTTGCAATTTGGCCAGCGTCTCGGGATCGAGATGTTTTTGGTAGCGCT
>DASSFG010000357.1:0-3547 GCA_035694685.1 Pirellulales bacterium | reverse complement strand
GCCGCACGCTCAGTTTTCGCGACGGCAACGTGGAAGGTTTCGATAAGCTGATGAACGGGGTCGAGGCCGGTCAAAAGCGCGTCGGCCAAGCCAAGCTCACGCCCGACGCACCGAACGAGGCCCTGCGCGGCAAAGTCATTTCGGCCGAGTTCGAAGTGCTGGAAGTCAAGAAGCTGGAATTGCCCGAGTTGTCGAAGTCGTTCCTGGAACAAATCGGCGGTTTTGATTCGCCTGGCGACCTGCGCGACGCCGTCAAAGACATGCTCGAGCGGCGACTGAGCTACGAACAGCAGAAGCGCGCCAGGCAACAGATTCTGGCGGCCCTCACCGAAGCCGCCAATTGGGACCTGCCGCCGGCCATGCTCAAACGCCAGTCGCAACGGGAGCTGGAGCGGGCCGTGTTGGAGTTTAAGCGGAGCGGCTTCAGCGACAACGAAATTCGGCTGCACGAGAATGAGCTGCGTCAGAACAGCCGGGCCAATACGGCCCGCGCCTTGAAAGAACACTTCATTCTCGAACGCATCGCCGAAGAAGAGAAAATCGAAGACACCCCGGACGATTACACCAAGGAAATTGCCCTGATCGCCCAGCAGAGCGGCGAAAGCCCGCGCCGCGTGCGTGCGCAGCTCGAAAAGAAGGGGCTGATGGACAGCTTGCGCAACCAGATCATCGAGCGTAAGACGATCGACTTGATTATGGAGCACGCCACGTTCAAAGACGTTCCCTATGAACTGGAAGGCGACGACGCCGAGGCCGTCGATCAGGCGGCCGGCGGCGAAGAAGTCGAAATCCCCGAGGCCGAAAACCCCGACGGGCCGGGCGAGGCGCCTCACCGCGCCGGGCAGCACACGGGCAATCAGCCACACACACCTTAGCGAGCCGCATGGACAGCACTTCCCGGCCGAGTCCGGTCAACCCACAAGCGAACTACCGCGACTATCAGCGACAGCGCCAGATGACCCTGGGTGACCTGTTGCTGGAGAACCGCATCATTTTGCTGCAAGGCGAGATCCACGACGGCAACGCCAACGAGCTGGTGATGAAGCTGCTCTACCTGCAGAGCGAAAACCGCCGCAAGGACATTCACTTCTACATCAATTCGCCCGGCGGCAGCGTCACCGCCACGCTGGCCGTTTACGACACGATGCAGATTCTGACTTGCCCGGTGGCCACCTATTGCGTCGGCCTGGCGGCGAGCGGCGCCGCCGTGCTGTTGGCCGGCGGCACCGCCGGCAAGCGGTTTGCCCTGCCGCACGCCAAGATGATGATCCATCAGCCGTATGGCCAGGTGGGCGGGCAGGTGTCGGACATTGAAATCCAGGCTGACGAAATCTTCAAGACCCGCGAAGTGCTCAACGAGATTCTCGCCCAGCACACCGGCCAGCCGATCGAGCGTATCCGCAAAGACACCGATCGCGACTTTTACATGCACGCCGACGCGGCCAAAGAGTATCACCTGGTCGACGACATCCTGACTAGGCCGCCCGCCACCACGCAGGACGAGGAAGAGTAGAACGGAGATGCCTTTGATACCCTTCGTCATCGAAAAGAGCGGCCGCGAAGAGCGGGCTATGGACATCTATAGCCGGCTGCTGAAGGACCGCATCGTCTTCCTCGGCACCGGCGTGAACGACGAGGTGGCCAACTCGATCGTCGCTCAACTGCTGTTTTTGCAATCGGAAGATGCCAAGTCCGACATTCACCTCTACATCAATTCGCCGGGCGGCAGCGTTAGCGCCGGGCTGGCGATCTACGACACGATACAATTCGTGGCCTGCGACGTGGCCACCTACTGCATCGGGCAGGCGGCCTCGATGGGCGCCGTGTTGCTCACCGCCGGCGCACGCGGCAAGCGACACGCCCTGCCCAACGCGCGGATCATGATTCACCAGCCGCTGGCCGGCATGGAAGGCACCGCCGAAGAGATCATGATCCACGCCAAAGAGTTCAAAAAGGTCAAACACAAGCTGAACAACATTTTGCTCAAGCACACCGGACATCCGCTGGAGAAGATCGAGCAAGACACCGACCGCGACCGCGTCATGTCGGCCGAGGAGGCGCTCGACTACAAGCTGATCGACCGCGTGATCGAGCACGTAGACCCACCGAAGACAGTTTAGGTAGACGGTAGACAGTAGACGGTAGACAGGGCTTGAATTAGAGATGGCTTGATTTCGAGCCCCATCTACTGTCTACCGTCTACCACCTACTTGACGAACGGCCTCACTTCCCGCGACCTGGGCCGTGCGTGAAACGCGATTTTTGAACGGATTCAATTCGTGCGATTCGCCCCAGGGCCATTCGACCCGAAGGGCGGCGCTTGACTGCGCGAGGTCGAAATGAAAACGCTGCTGCGATTGTCGCTGGCCGTCTGCTTGGCGCTGGTTTGCGGCTGCCGGGCCAACGTCAGCCACGAGCTGCTCGAACGCGAGCTGCTGGCCCAGGAAAACCAAATCTACCAGTTGGAAGACACCGTCAACGAGTGCAGTGCGCGCCTCGATTCTTGCCAACGCGAGAACGAAGCGCTGCTGGCCGAGTTGGGCCGCTCTCGCTCGGGCAAAACCGCGACCAAGCGCGCCGCGGTCGACGCCGAGGAATTGACGCCGCCGGTAGTCGAGCCGGGTGTCGATGGCCCGGCCTTGCCTTATGACGGGCCGCCGGTCATCTCGCCGCCCGATCCGCACGTGCCCGAAGGCGATCATGTGACCAAGTCGGCTGCGGGGCCGAAATCGCGGCTGGCGGCCCGCGGCAAGGCATCTTCCGACGGGCCGATCGACCAGGTGGTGACGCAGATCACGCTCAATCGCAAGCTGACCGGCGGCCACAACGTCGATGGCCATCCGGGCGACGAGGGCGTGATGGTGGTGGTCGAACCGCTGAACGCGGCGGGCGACCTGGTGGAAGTGCCCGCGAAGATATCAATTGTCGTGCTCGACCCGGCCGTCGAAGGCGAAGGTGCCCGCGTGGCGCGTTGGGACTTCGACGCCAAGGAGGCGGCCGGCTACGTGAAGCGTACGCCCATGGGCGACGGCTTGCACTTTGACCTGCGCTGGCCGCATTCGCCGCCGGTTCACCGCGTATTGAACCTTTATGTCCGTTATACGACCGCCGACGGCCGACGCTTGCAGGTGGAGAAGCAGATCGAGGTCGATCCTCCCGGCGGTGGAGATTCGCCCGACCGTTGGACGAAGGACGAGCCCTCTTCGCCGAAGCTCTCCGCTGTACAAGGCAAGGACGGCGAGCCTCGCGCCCGTGCCACGACCGTCCGTTCGACGCCCGAGATCGACGAGCCCGCGAGCACCGCTCGCCGCGACAGCGACTCACCCTCGGCGCAAAAACGCGGCCCCGAGTGGGCGCCGTATCGATAGTCGCGTAGGGTCTGCCTGGCGTGCGCGAAATCCAGCTTTGGATACGAAGTTCCTTGATGCGAGTTTTGTTCTCAGCGACCAAGACTTTTACTTAGCCCACGCATTTATGCCTGGGTAACCACTACCGCGCTTTCGTGGTAGACTATGGAAAGTAAGCCGAAGGAAAGTAAGCCGAACGT
>DASSFG010000356.1:0-9832 GCA_035694685.1 Pirellulales bacterium | reverse complement strand
AAAGAATCATAGAAGTGAACCATGTGCTGTTCCAATGCCGACGAATACTCTCGCATCGCTTGGCCCTCCACGTTGACCCAGTTGACTTCCATCAGCTTACCGAATGGATCAAAATGCGGAAGTTATTTTTCGGCCGGCCCTCAGTGTCCCGCCGTTGACAATGCCGCCTGCGCCGGGATATATGGGGTCGTTGTCCTGATTGTTAGCAATCGTGCTGTCGATGATGGTCATCGAGCCGCGTACTAGGATGCCACCGGCGCTGAGATAGTCCCCGCCAACGTAGTAAGCGTTGTTGTGCTCCACGTTCTCAGAGATGGTGCTTCCCGTGATGGTCATCGTTCCCGAGCAGAGAATGCCGAGTTCGTTTCCTGAGATCGTGCTGTCGACGATCGTCATGCGCCCTCCAGCGTCAATTCCGGGACCTTGCGCTCCCGAGATCGTGCAATGGGTGATGCTCATCGTTCCGCCGCTTGAGACGCCCGCAGTAACACGGCTGTCGGCAAGCGTCATTTCGCCCCCATTAAGGACGCTGCTGAGCGTCAGACCTGTGATGGAGGTAGTGCCAAATGTAGTGAAGAACTCGGATGCTGTCCCATCGATGGCCAGCTTGTTCTCGCCCGGACCAATGATGGCTAAATTCGTGTTCGAGAAGAGCCCAGAACCGCTGTCCAGTGCAATGGTCTCTTGCGTTGCTCCAAACAGACTGGGGTCGAACTGGATCATGTCGTTGCTGCCGAATTCGCCGGAAATTTGTGATGCCCAGCCGGCGGGCATGCCTGATTGCCCAAGCGAGCCGGCGTTGCCAGAGTTATTCACCAGCGTAATGGCGTCGCGCAGCGTCAGGGCGCTGGTGTCGGCCGGGTTGTCGCCTAGACTGTTGACGGTCAAGACCGCCAACACTCTGCGGTCCTCAAGGAGTTCCATCCGCGCCAACCGACGCCTTGTCGAATCAGCGTTTCGCCGCGGGGCCAAGCTCGACGTGGAGCGACGCCGCTTGCCACGAGCAGACCGGGAGCCAGAAGCATTCGAGGAGGTATTATCGCTGTTTAAGCGCGAGCGGAACCACATGGTCAAGGTCTCCCAAAGAGGGGCATAGTCCGCATAAACTAGAAAAGGCTATCGCCACGGGCGCGCAGACCGATCGCCCGAACGATGCTGGGCCGGCGAGAGACTTGCTTGGCGGTAAGGACTCGCCGGCCGCTTTTTTGTCATACTCAATTTGTGCGCGCTAGATCGGCTGGGCGGGATTGCCATCAAGGCTGCCGATGGCGCTCGAACTGTCGACGTACAGCACGCCGGTGTTATAGACATCAGGGCCGTAGCCGACCGGGGCGGTATTGTCGATGATGCTCGTGCTGTTCTCGATCGTTACGATGGCACCGCTGGTGACGTATAGGCCGCCGCCCTCGCCTGTGGCAGCATTGTACGAGAGCGTGCAGCCACTGAGCGTCACCGAGTTGGCGTAGACCTGCGGCGGGGTTTGCACGTAGATCGCCCCGCCGAACGTAGCCGAGTTGCCCAAACCAGCAGCTCCGCCAAAGGTGCTGCCGGTGATCAAGCAGGAGGACTCTACCGAGATGGCGCCGCCCGCATGGCCGGCTGAGTTGTTGGTGAAGATGCACGTGCTGACATTCAACTGGTAGGCCAACCGACTGCTCACCGGGAAGCTCTGAATAGCACCGCCGTTCCCGAAGCCGCCGACGCCGCCCGGGTTCTTGGCGGAGTTTCCGGACAGGGTGCTGGCGCTGATCAACAGCGTGCCCTCGTTTAAAATGGCGCCGCCCCCATAAGCCGTGTTGCCGGACAGAGTGCTGCTGCTGACCTTCAGGGTGCCGCCCGCGTTTTCAATGGCGCCCCCGAGGCCGCCGCCGGTCTCGGAGTTACCGGACAGGGTGCTGCCAGTGACGGTCAGCGTGCCCTGGTTCTCAATGGCGCCGCCGCCGTTGCCGCTGCCGTGGGCGGAGTTGCCGGACAGCGTGCAGTTGTTGACCGTCAGCGTGCCCCAGTTGAGGACAGCGCCGCCGCTGCCGTCGAAGTAGTTCGAGGATCCGGCGGCAGCCACGCCGTCGCCGCCGCTGAGCGTCACGCCGCTGATGGTGACCGTCGGCTTGGCCTGACTACTCCCCAGCTCGAACACCCGTGAGAGGTTGTCGCCGCTGATGGTCAATTCGGCGGCGCCAGGACCGGAGATGGTCAGGTTGTGCTTGATTAGCAGTTCGCCGCTGGTCAGGGCGATGGTCTGCGGGCCTGAGGCGAACAGATTTGGATCGAACTGGATCGTGTCGCCGTTGTGGGCGGCGGCGATCTCGGCCCGTAGCGAGCCGGCGCCGCTATCGTTCGTGTTTACGACGCTCAGCGTGCTGAGCATCGAACGGTCTTCCAGAGCTTCCAACCTGGGCCGAAAGCGCATGACGGGCCTTCGTTTCGCCTTCCTCTCGCCTGACGAGCCAATTCTTGTACGTAGCAGTGTGAACAGTCGCATGATTCGTTTCCTTGGCCGGGCATTTTGGATTCGGCAAAAACGGTCGCCGCCGTTTGTGCCTCAACCATCTATGCGAAATCCAGCGCCGCCGAGCGCAAGAAAAATGGAAAAACGGATTGACAGGGCGAGAGTCCGCCCACGGAGGCTCGATAGGTCGCCACCATCCGGCTTGATGCCGGTGCGGGCGTTCGAAGTTTGGCGGGCCTACACACGAACCGTCTTAGCCTGTCAAACTTGCGCTCATGCCGGGCAAGCCGGCAAGGGGGCGGAGAAGTGGATCGTCGCGTCTCTTAGTCCGCCAAACTGTCGCTCCGGCCGCACAGGCCGGCCAAGAGGGCGAGCACCCGGTGATGTGTAGAATAACAAGGGCCGATTGTGGCGTTATTTTTGTGTTCCCAATAGCTCCGTTGCTTCGGCGCGGAAGCGACTGAGCTCTTCGTCGTTTGGATGATTCTTTTCCATCCACGCGACGGCCTGGTCGTACCACTTGCCTGCCTGCTTCTTGTCGCCCTGCTGACAGTGAGCCATCGCCAGGAAGAACCAGTCGAAGGCGTCGCCCCCTTTGCGCAGTTCCATCGCCCTATTGAGCACCTCAGCCGCCGCCTTCCAATCGCCAGTGCGATATTGGGCCACGCCCAGCGTGTTCCATCCGGTTCCGTCCGTCGGCCTTAGTTCCACAGTTTTCTTGGCAAGCGCGAGGGCCTTGGCTGGATCGCGAAGCTCGAGTGCCGGGCACGTGGCGTAAAGCCACGCGAGGTTGTTATGCGCTGAGGCGTTGGTCGGCTCCACTTCGATGGCCTCGGCATAGGCGTCGATTGCGACAGATGGTTTGCCCAGCTTTTGTGCGGCAAATGCGAGTAGGTATAAGTTCTGTGCGGAATCGGGCTCGAGGCGCACGGCTGCAGCGAGGGCGGCGTCGGCCGCCGAGTGTTGCCCAAGATCAGCGTGAGTTATGGCACAAGCTAGACAGACCTGGAAATTTCCAGCACCCAGCTCAAGTGCGCGGCGGCAGGCTTCCTCGGCAGCCGTAGTTTCACCCAACGCGGCCCATGAACGGGCCTGGGCCGCGCGCTGCCGCACGTCTTCCGGTGGCGCTCGACCCTCAATGAGGGTGAACGCCTCACGATACAGCAGCAGAGAGGACAACCTATTGCATGGGAACATCGTTGTGCCAACGGGCTTCCACAAGTAGGTCTCTTCCAGGCCGTGAATGACTTGGGTCGCACGATCGAGCGTCTGGCGTGCTTCCTGCTCACGTCCAAGCCGGTGATGAGCCAGCGCCAAGACCGGATACGAGAGACACCCCGCATCCCAGGTCGTCGTTTTGCTGATCGCATCAACGGCCCCTTCATAGTCGCCACTCCGATAACGGGCCAGCCCCAAGGCGAATTGCTCCCAGGCGGCCTGCGGGGCGCGCTCAACCGCGGCTTCACTGATGCGCAGCGCCCAAGAGACGTCAGCATCTGGCGATTGGGCGATGCAGCAGGCTCGCACTAACTCATTGTCCAAGCCAGCGCAGTCGGCTGCCGTTTTGAATCTTTCGGGAATTTGCCGGCAAGCCTTCCGGTACGCTTCTAAATCACCCGCTTGCAGGCTCAGGAGAGCATGTGCCAGCCATTGATGCGGGTTCGCCGCGGCGCCAAGCTGGCAATCCATCGTGATATCGTGGGCGGCGCGGTCCCACAATCCCAGCCGCATATAGAATTCACCGCGTCGTCCCCACACGCCGGCTTCGTGCGGCCTGTGCGTGATCGCTCGATCATAAGTCGTTGCCCCCTCACGAATGCGTCCCCCGACAAAAAAGAATTTGGCCAAGCCCGTGTGAATCTCTCGAACACCACGCCACTGCTCGGGGGAATCGTGGAGACGCTTCTCTGCCAGGTCGGCAAGGGTCAACAGCGGTTGGAGGGCCTCGTCGGCTCGACCGGCGGACGCGAGCGCTCCGCTCAAAGTCGAAGACGCTTCGCAGCTTCGCTCGAAGTAATCCGCGGAATCGGGGTGCTCGCGCACTAAGGCATCCCAAAGGTCTACTGCTCTTCGATAAGCGGTGACCGCTGCTTCGTTGTCGCCGATTTCCAGCAGGAGGCGAGCCAAATGCTGATTCTCTTCTGCCAGGCGCCGCCGTGCGTCGACTTCGTTCGTTTCGCCGGCCCGCTTTTCCCATGCGGCCACGACCTTGCGCCGTGTCTCGACAGCTTCAGCGAGCCGGCCCGCTTCCCTATAAATCTCGCCCAGGGATTCGTAGCCTTTAGCAACGTCGTCATTGTAGAGTCCGATCCCCTCGGCACAGGCCACCGCATCGTGATAGGCCTGCTCTGCGCCGTTGCGGTCACCGCGCGCTCTGTAAACGTGGCCTAAATTGACTTGGCTCCATATTAAGCGGTCTTTGTAATCGGTTCGGTCTGGAACATCGGCCACCAGGCGCTCGTGTACTTCTACTCCGCGGCACAGAACCGCTTGGGCCTCGGGCAACTGGCCAAGTTGCGACAAAAGGTAACCGTGCCAAACGAGCACGTAGCCCAGTTCGTGCCGGTACCAGGCGATGTCGTCAGCGGTCGCCAGCACGCCCAAGTTCTTAGCCGACTGGTCGTGCCCGGCGATCTGGCCGAGCAGATTTTCGTAACAAGCGGCGGCAGCCGCCAGCGCCTCGACCACTGTAGGCAAGGAACCCGTATTCAAGTGCTCAAGTCCCCAACGTCCCTGCACTTGTGCCATGGCGAGCAGAGCGGCCGGAGATTGCTGGGGATGCTCTTTCCAGAATGCCCTCAGATCAGCGAGCGCCTGGGCATAGGCGTCGGCTTCGTTGACATGCGGAAGCGCTTGCAGCCGAAGTATGAGGCTGTCGGGCGCCAGCGCGAACGCTTGCTTAAGCGCGGCCTGCGCTTCTTCTGGCCGGCCGATGGCTCTCAGTGCCCGGCCACGCACAAGTAGCCAGCGTGGATCGTCGGGCAGCGGCGAACCGTACACCAGCGCGTGGGCCTCCTTGTAAAGCAACTCTGCATAGACGGCATCGAACCAAAGACAGGGCCAGTGGCCCGGGCCGCGCGCCAACATGAAATCGAGGCGCTGGTCCCGCACTCCAGCGGCTCGGGCGAGCGCGGCGGCGGCCTGTTCGCCACTACCAAGCTGGTGCCAAGCCATGGCCAGGGCCGAGTGGACCCAGGGCGGGTTCCAATTGGCGTCGATTGCCAGCGATTCTTCCAGCGCGGTGGCCGCGCGCTGAAAATCTCTGGCTCGAAAGAGCGCCAGTCCCAGGAATGCCACACGCCAGGCATGTTTCTTATCGGCCACGGCCCGTTCAGCCAACTCAACGGCCTGCGCTGGCTCGGCTTGCGAATCCGGCAAGATCGTCAACATCTGGACCACGTGGTTCCAATCCTCAGGATCGGTTGAATCCGTGAATCGCGCCAGCATCGGCCGACAAGCCTCGCCGTAGCCCGGCGCGTCGCCGAGGTACGCGCGTAACAATGCGTGGGTCACGCAGGCCAGTGAGTTGGGAGGTTGCTCCAATTTATCGGCGCGGGCAAAATCCGCCGCCGCCTCCGGCAACAAGCCCCAGTTGGCGAAGTGCTCGCCGCAGCCTCGCCAGGCCGCGGCGTGGTAGGGCGATTTCTCAACGGCCCTTGTCAGCGCCTCCCGCAGCACCTCTACTTGCTCGGCCGCTTTGGCGTACGACTCGCTTGCATTCTTCTCATCACCAAGTGCGGCAAAAGCACGCGCACGGGCCACGAACAGACGTGGGTCCTCCGCGGGCGGGGAACCATCGATCAAGGTCTTGGCCTCGCGATAGAGCAGATTCAATCCCAACCAATCCTCCCACCAGGACGCGGGCAGCGTCCCGGCAGGGCCGCGTGCCAGCACATCCAAGCCTCGATCGATCACACAGCCGGCTTGTTCGAGAGCTGCTTCCGCGTCCTTTCTCCGGCCAACGTGGTGGTACGTCAAGGCTAGCGCGGGGTAGGACAGCCATGAGGCATCCCAGGCGGTGCCCGCTGCGAGGGATCGCTCAAGCTGCTCGATGGCCTGCGTGTAGTTGCCAGAGCGAAAGTAGGCAAGCCCGAGAGCATAAACGTCCCAAGGGGCGATGGCAGCGTGTTGGGAGGCCGCTTTCGCCCGCTGTAGCGCCCAAGCGACAACGTCGGCTGGGGCAGAGTTCGGAAGTGTGCAGGCGCGAGGCAGCGCATTTTGGTGCGCGCCGTAGTCCTTACTCGCAAGGAACCGCTTGAGCATTAGTTCACAGAGATCACGGTACGAGTTCAGGTGGCCGATGTAAACGCTTAACAAGGCATGAGACCAGCACTGGAGCGAGGTCGGCAGCGGTTGTAGCTTGAACGCCGCTGACGAGTCCTTGGCGGCGAGGTCCCATAAACCGAGCCGCGCGTAGAATTCGGCCCTGCGAAACCACAGCATGGCATCGTTCGGCTTGAGCTTGATCGCTTCGCCGTAGAACTTCGCACCTTCGTCGCAGCGGTGACCCCAAATGAAGGTCAAGGCCAGCTCGACATGTGCGTCGTGCAACCGATCGAAATACCACGCATTGTCGGGGAAGTCGCACACCAGTTTCTCCGCGACCTCCGCCGCCTGGGCAAACGATGCCACGGCCTGCTCATGCTGGCCGCCCGATCTTTGCGCGACTCCCAGGTTGTGGTAGGCCCGCCACAGCAGTTCGCGGGTGTCGGCCTTCTCGGGCCACCGGGCCATGATCTCCTGGCATGATTTGACTTGCCGTTGCCAAGCCGTGGTGGCTTCCTCCGGCTGACCATCTTCGTTCAGCACGGCCGCCAGTTGCCCAAAGCTGTGAGCCAGATGTTGCGGGTACTTGGCGTTGCTGCGAGAATCGTTTGCAAGCGCCTCCCAGATCGCGATGGCTTCGCGATATGCCTTCGCCGCTTCCTTTTCTTTACCGATTTTGTGAAGCAGTCCAGCTAGGTTGTACTGGTTGCGAGCCAGGCCGTCGCGGAAACCCGGAACCTGCTGATGTGCAGCCACCAGCGTCTCGTAATACCTGATGGCACGCTGATAGATTTCTTGAGCGCTTTGCTCCTCGCCGGCGCTCGTCAGAATTTCGGCAAGCGTGTCGTAGTTGCCTAGCAAGGTCGATTGATAATCAGCGTTTTCCGGGAACTTGGCTGCCAGCTTTTCCAAGACGCCCATCACCACGCGATGGGCCTCTTCGGTTCGCGACGATCGACCGGTGCCGGTGAGAATCTGCAGAACTCGCTGTTGGGTCTTTGCCAAACGCGCGCAGTTTTCGGGCGTGGAATCTTCCTCGACGAGTCTTTCATGGAGTTCCAGGGCTTCGCGGAGGAACGGCTCAGCGTTTTCCGGCCGGTTGGCCACTTCTTGCCATAACAACCCTAGTTCATCGAGGGTGAAGGCTAACTCGTGCCGGTACCAGCGGTCTGTGGGGAAATCGGCGACTAACTTCCGCCAAATCTTTACCGCCTGGAGGTATTCAGCTTCCGCGTTCTCAGGCCGCCCCAGCGGCCGGACCGTCGCGCCGAGACCCATGTAGTACGTCGCCGCGTGCATCCGGAGATCGGGGTTGGTGGGAAACTCGGCGACCAATTGGCCTGCGAGCGCAATGGCCTGGCGATACGCCTTCTCGGCCTCTTTGAGTTGCCGAACTTCCGAGGTAAATTGCCACAGTAGACCTTGCCAGCGATACGTCTCCGCCAGTTCTGACCGGCGCTGAGGTTCTGTGGGTGACTCTTCAGTTAATTGCAACAGCAGCGACACTGCTTTTGCCAGCGAGTCCGCCGCCTTGTCGTACTGTTTCAGCTCCCGCTGCAAGATTCCAACGCGCCGGTAGGCCTTCGCCGTTTGTAACCTGGCTGCCGGTTCCGCATTGCCGGGCTGAATCAACTTCTCGTAGAAGGCCATACCTTTTTGCAGAAAATCGCGTTCTACCTGCGTGCCGCGCGGATCGTCGTTCGCTACCGGCTGATTGGGTACTTCTCGGAATGCGGCAACCCTCTTCTCCGCCTCAGTGATATAAACCTCGTCCAGCGCTGCAAGAATCAACGTTTGGTTCGCCTCCGACTGTTTCAGCGCGGCATCCTTGGCGACCAGAGCCGCCGACTTTTCCTTCTCCTCGTTGCTAATGGATATGTTGCTGATCACCAGCACGACGACCGTCGTCAACAAAGCCGCGGTGACAAGAACCATGGTGGTCAAAACCGCCTGGTTGCGCCGCGCAAACTTACGGAGTCGATACACCATGGATGGCGGGCAGGCCAGCACCGGTTCATCGCGCAGATACCGCTTGATGTCCATCGCCAGGCCATTGGAGGTCTCATATCGGCGATCGCGGTCTTTTTCGAGGGCCTTCATCACGATCCAGTCGAGCTCGCCGCGAAAGAGACGGCTCAACTGCTTGGGGTCGCTCTTACGATTGGCCGAGGCGGTTTCAGCAGCCTTGCCAACGGTGCTAACCCGTGTGCTGGGCTTGGGCGGTTCCTCCTCGCGGATAATGCGCCGCATCTCATCAAAGCCGGCGTCCTTGAAACGCTGGGCATCGAACGGCGTGGTGCCGGTCAAAAGCTCGTACAACAGCACGCCCAGGGAGTAGATGTCGCTGCGCGTATCGACGTCGAGGTCGCTCATGCCCGCCTGTTCGGGACTCATGTATAAGGGCGTGCCGATGAGCTGAGCGAAGTTCGTAAACAGTGTCTTTTCGGTAAGTTGCTGTCCCAGGGCCTTGGCAATGCCGAAGTCGATCACTTTGACAACCGGTGTGCCGTCGTGCCGGGAGATGAGCACATTGGAAGGCTTGATGTCGCGATGAATGATGCCCTTCTGGTGCGCGTGCTGCACGGCCTCGCACACTTGCAGGAACAGCTCCAGCCGCTCGCGGGGCGCAATTTGGTTTTGGTCGCAATACTCGGTGATGGGAACGCCTTTGACCAGGTCCATCACAAAGTAAGGTCGGCCCGCCGCGGTCGTGCCGCCGTCGAACACGTGCGCGATATTGGGGTGGTCCATTAGGGCCAGGGCCTGCCGCTCGGCCTCGAATCGGGCCACGACCTGCCGGGTGTCCATGCCCGGCTTCAGCACCTTGAGCGCCACCTTACGGCGCACCGGCTCCTGTTGCTCGGCCATGAAGACGATGCCAAAGCCACCTTCGCCGATCTGTTCTAGCAGTTTATAGCGCCCGATCACGGTGCCCAGCCGCTCCACAATCGGTCGATCTACGGTGGCGGCGAGCTGCGATGCGACGGCCGGGGCCGCGAGGAAGTTGCCGGCCTGCACGTGGGCATCCAAGAGCGCCTCGACGCGTTGGCGAAGGCCAACGTCGCCCGCGCAAGCACGATCGAGGTGCGCCGACCGTTCGGCGGCATCGTCGATCTG
>DASSFG010000355.1:0-3805 GCA_035694685.1 Pirellulales bacterium | reverse complement strand
GGTTCCCGCCGGGATATTCACGCCTCTCAGCGTGTCAGGGCCTATACCGTCGTGGCGGGTATAGTCGAAGCCGAGGTTCAGATCCGGTATCCAGAGAGTTTTGGCTTTGTCCAGCCTGGCCTCGGCCATCCAGGCGGTGGCTTGGGCGGCGGCGATGATCAGCGGCCGCACGTCGGACAACCGCAAAGCGGTGGCCAGGTTGATCGGAAAGCGCAGATCGCCAGGCTCCGGGATAGGGACCGCCAGTTTTACTACCTCTCCCTCGGCCGGCGGCGGCTCTTCGAGATCCGACAGCCTGCTCGGCTGCGCCGGCAGACCGAGTCCGATCGGCGTCGGCGTGTCTTCGCTTGCGCCGCGGGGTTGTGGGCTTGTTGGCCGCGGAAGTGCCGATGCGGGCGGCGGCAACGTTTCAGGCGGAACTGAACGCTGGTACGCGGCTTTGACGACCGGACCGCTCGGCGGGGCCGCGCAGCAGGGAGAGCTAAGCTGCGAGAGGAAGCCCGCACATAAGGGAAAAGTCAACATGCAAAATACAAATCCGATCAAGTCAAAATGAATGGCGCACGACGGAGCACCCTGTAATCCGATTTGACTTTTGACTTTTGTATTTTGCATTTTGACTTGCATGTTGTGGCTGGTTGTCATGGCGTGGCGGGTTCATTTATCGTGGCGCTGGCGGTGGTCCCGTGCCCACCGGCGGCAGATAACCTGCTCGCCGCGTATTGACAGGAAGTATCTCGCCTGGCGGCCGGAAGAACGTCAGTTCGCGGGCCGGGTAGCCCAGCGCGTGGAACAACATGAATTGCGACGTGTTGTAAAAGGCCACCGTGTTGTAATATTCGTTGAAGGCCTCGTGCAGCTTCTTCAAAGCGTAGACGACCTCCTGCGGCCGGTAGATCAGTTCCAGCACGTCGCCGAAACGCTGGGTTTGCCCCAGACCCTCGAGACTTCTTTGGTAGGTGACGAGTCCCGTGCGCAACGAGCGTTCTGCCTGGACGACTCGGGCCGCGGCCGATTGAACTTGGGCCTGCGCCTGATTGACTTCCGCTGCCACGGTGTCTTGCGCTTGCATCAGCTTGGCGATGGCTTGCGACTGTTCGCCGCGTCGTTTCTTGACCAGAGCCAGGTTACCGAAGCCAAAACTGTCCAATTGCCACATGAACTGCGTGCTGACGTCGTCGCGGAAGTCCCAATTGTTGAACTTGCTGCCCCGGCCCGTGCCAAAGAACGATGCTTCCGGCACCATGCCTCCGGGCGTCTCCCAGCCGGTGATTAAAACCGTTGGAAGAAGCGGGCGCATTTTTTCCTGACGGATGCGGACTATGGCGGCTTTGATCTCCGCCTGGTAGGCCGCCAATTCAGGACGGTTCCGCAGGCCCATGGCGATCAAGTCGTCAAGCGGGCGCGAGGCATCGAGCAACGTGATTTGCAGATGGTCGCGCTCCAACGGATCGCACACGGCACGGGCATCGAGGCGGAGCACCTGAGTCAGATCGGCGCTCGCTACCCGCCAATTGGCACGCGCCGCGACGGCCTGCTGTTCGAGATAGGACAGCAGGTTTCGAGCACGGTCCACCTCCACCGCGGGAACAAGGTCTCGGCTCAGAGTATTGATCGCGGAGACCAGTTTGCGACCTTCCTGAACGGTGTAGAGTGCCCCGGCGTAGCGGCCGCGAGAACGATGAACGTTGAAATACGACCTCGCAACTTCGAGCACGATGTCGTTTTTCGCCGTCTGAATCTCCCAGCGCTTGGCGTCGAGCACCTGTCTCGCCGCCAACGGCTGGAAGATGGCGTCGGTGGTGGCGACAACCTGATACAAACTGACGCCGGCGATAAACCAGTTGATGTTCTGGTTCAACGGTCTGCCGAAGCCGCCCGGCGCCGGTTGTCCGTAAAGACCGATTCCTTGCGGCACGTTAATCCCCTGATTGAAATCGAGGGGGCCATCGTGTCTGGCATACGTCGCGTTCACCATGAACGCGGGCAACCAAAGCACTTTCGCTTTTTGCAATTGGGCCTCGGCCGACCAAGCGCTAGCTTGAGCGGCCGCGACGATGAGTGGCCGCCCATCGGCCAGCCTCAAGGCCGTTGCCAGGTTGATGGGCAAGCGGAGGTCGCCGCGTTCGAGCGGCGGTAGGGGTAGCGCAACTGCTTCGCCGCCCGGCGGTGGAGGCAACTCAAGTGGTGATTTTGTGCTTGGCGGACTGGGCCGGCTGAGCGGTGCGGGTATTGTAACCAGGGCAGACGGTTCGACGCTATTGCGCGAGGGAGGCCGCGCATTCAAACGCGGCTGCGGCAGATCAGGGGACTCGACTAGCTGCGTCGTCTGTCGATAGGCGAGTGAAGCCATTGGTGGCGGGGCACGTTCCTGGGCACGACATGTGCGCGCGCCCCAAGCCTGGCAAAGCAAAAGGGCGGCGGCAATGGACAAACTGCCAACTCGTTGCATCGCTGCCAAGGAAGGAACCGGAAAAGGAATCCGCCGCGGCGAGATCAAAAGCTGGTGAATCTACGGCGTGTTTGAGCATTATTCGGTTTATCCGGGGGCGAACTCGATTTTTAAAGAAAGTCTGGCGCGGTCGCGCAATGAACCAACGGAGATGGGCAACTTGGGTATTTTGAAAGACGATCCCGCTATTGGGACTCCTTGCCACCACTCTCCTTGCCACCGCTCTTCTTGTCACTGCTTTTGGCCTTGAACTCTTCGTGACTCGCAAGCGTCCAGTCGTCGTTGCCGGAATCGGGCCATTGGTCTTTGTCGAATCCGTCGGCCTGGTCGAGCTGGTCTTTGGTCACGTCGAACAATAGAAAGGACTCGTCTCCCTCGGCGCCGTACTGGACGCTCACGGCCTCGCACGGCACGGCGAAAAACTTGTCGCCAATGCCGAGAAATCCGCCGAACGACAATGCCAGGTAACGGATTTCGCCCGAATCCATCGCGACGACAATGTCTTCGACTTCGCCGAGCTTGTCGCCGACGAAGTTCTTGACCTGCATGCCAATCAGTTCGCTGCCGCGGTGCAATTGGGCGTAGGGGTCAGCAAGATGCGCACCGGCTGAGGACTGTTCGCGCTCCTCGATGCGGACCAGCACGTCTGCGCCGCCGACATAGACCTTAACGTCGTACTGTTGGTCGGCCGCTTGCATCCAGCGTCGGTCCGCCATGTTAGGCCAGTGGTCCTTGTCGAAGCCGCGGGTCTTTTCGAGCGTTTGTTCCGTCACGTCGAACACCACGTAGTTTTTGTCCCTGTCGGCATCGTGCTCGATCTTGAAAGCGGACCAAGGAATGGCGAACAGCTTGTTACCGATCCCCAAGAAGCCACCGAACGACAAAGCCGCGTAACGGACGCGGCCCTGGTCGCGAATGTCGAGCATCAAATCCTGGATGTCTCCTAGTTCTTTGCTGTCCTTGGCCTTCGACTTGCGAACGGGCATGCCAAACAGTTGGCTGACGCGGATGGCGTCGCCCTTGGTCTTCTCGTCAACTTTGCCGTTTTCTTTGCCGCCTTTTTTGCTGTCCGAGTCGCTCTTCGATTGAACCTTACTTTCTTGGCCGCTGGAAGCCTCCTCGGCGGCACTGACCAAAAGAACCAGGCACGCGGCCAGACTGACCGAAAAAGCGAATCGCATTTCACCGGTCCTCTGTTTGTGATGAGCACCCGCTGCTGCCAAACCACTGAGCATTGCAACAAGCGCGCCTCTTGGCGGACGGCCGCGGCGGCGCCGGGCGCACCGAATCATCGTAGGGTGGGACTGGAAAACGCAACGGCCTCGCCGCGGCGTCGGACTTGTGCAGAAGAAC
>DASSFG010000354.1:0-5400 GCA_035694685.1 Pirellulales bacterium | reverse complement strand
GCTGATGGGCCAACTGCGCGACACGGTCTGGCCTGGCTGGCAGATCGAGCGGCAGATCGACGATCTGTTTGGCGGGCGGTTTTTGTTCTTTCCGCTCACGCCCGTCGGGCTCGACGGCCTTGGCGAGCGCGACCTCACGCGGCGGACCATCGCGCCCGTCGGCCTGCTCGAACCGCTCTTGTGGCTCTTGCACATGAACGGCTACCCGGTGCTGGCAAGGTGACGACGATGCGTCATGTTGGCAAACCGGGTATTTCCATGATCGGACGGATCTCGATCGTGCCAACCGTGGCCACGGGGATGCGCTCGGCGATGGAAATCGCCTCGTCGAGATCTTTAGCGTTCACAAGGTAAAAGCCGCCGAGCTGCTCGCGTGTTTCGGCAAATGGGCCGTCGGTCACAAGGCGCCGCCCTTCGCGCACCCGCACGCTGGTGGCCGTCGCGACCGGGTGCAACGGCGAGGCGTCGACGAACTTGCCGCTCTCGTGCAGCTCGCGCGCCAGCCGGGCCGACTTTTCGTAGCAGTCTTGCCGCTGCGCATCCGTCAGCGCCTGCTCTCCAACGTAAACTAAGAGCATGTACTTCATTCGTAGTTCTCCTCGATAACCAGGTTGGCCAGGCTCTCCAGCCTGATCGACGTCAGGCTGGAAAGCCTGACCTACGTTCCTTAGTCGAACGCCACGGCGGTAAATCGACAAGCGGCCCGCAAAATGTTTTACTAGGGTGGTATGTTCGCCGACGCCGACGCCGCTGTCGATGCCCTTTATCGGTCGGATTGGGGCCGCATTCTGGCGACCCTCATCCGGCTTGTGGGCGATTTCGACCTGGCCGAAGAGGCTGCCCAGGAAGCCTTTGCGGCCGCCGTTGACCAGTGGCGCACTTCGGGACTGCCTGATTCGCCACGGACCTGGATCGTGCAAACGGCCAAGCACAAGGCGATCGACCGCATTCGACGCCAGAAGCGACTGACAGAGAAGCTGCAAGCGCTGGTCGATGCCGGACAAATCCAGACCGTCGCGGCCCCGGCCCACGAGGGCGGCGACATCCCCGACGACCGCCTGCGGCTGATTTTCACCTGTTGCCATCCCGCTCTGTCGCTCGACGCCCAGGTGGCGCTCACGCTTCGCACACTGGGCGGATTGGAGACCGACGAAATCGCCAGGGCCTTTCTCGTGCCCGACGCGACCATGGCGCAGCGGTTGGTGCGGGCAAAGCGCAAAATCCGCGATGCGGGCATTCCTTACGCGGTGCCGGAGGCCAAGGATTTGCCCGACCGAATGGAAGCGGTGCTGACCGTGGTATATCTGATTTTCAACGAGGGCTATCTGGCGACGCGCGGCGAAGCGCTGGTCAGGACCGATCTCTGCGGCGAGGCCATCCGGCTGACGCGGCTGCTACGCACCTTGATGGCGCCCGATCCGCCAGCCGAGGCGTCGGCCCTGTTGGCATTGATGTTGTTGCAAGATTCGCGGCGCAGCGCGCGTTTCGACGCGGCCGGCGACCTGATCGTGCTCGAAGAGCAGGACCGCCGGCTGTGGGACCGCGAGCAGATTAACGAAGCCTTGCCGTTGGTCGAAGAGGGACTGCGTGCCGGACCAACTCCGTTTGCCTTGCAGGCCGCGATTGCGGCTTTGCACTGCCAGGCGAGCCGCGCGGAAGACACCGACTGGCGGCAGATTCTCGAGCTCTACAATCTGCTCGATCGCGTGCAGCCGTCGCCGATCGTATCGCTCAACCGGGCTGTCGCCGTGGCGATGGCCGACGGACCGCAAGCGGGGCTGGCGATCATCGACGCGCTCGACACGAGCGGCGATCTGACGCATTATCATCTCCTGCACGCCGCGCGTGCCGATCTGTTGCGCCGTCAGGGCTTGCTGGCCGACGCGGCCGCCAGCTACACGCGGGCACTGGAACTGGTCACCAACGACAGTGAGCGGCGATATCTCGAACGGCGGCTGCGCGAGGTGCAGGTCGTGGGATAATGCTGAACTTAAGCGCCTGCCGACGGACTTACCAGCCGGCCTAAAAACAACAGGGCCTGGGTGCGATTGTCGCGAATCAAGAACACAAACGGATGGTCGGCGCGGAAGACGACGGGCTTTTCCGGCTCGCCGACCGGCGCGGCGGAGGGCGCCGGCGGAACTGCGGTCGCCGCGGCCGCTTCCGTCCCTTCCTCGCTGACGTCGACAAACGCCTTGTGAATCACGTCAGAAAGCAGCAAACCTTCGACCGACGACATGCGCGAGAAATCAGCCTCGCGACTGAACGCCAAATTCATCCCCAGCGAGCGCAGCGCCGGGCCTAACTGGAAGTCCGACGTCAGTTTGAATTTGGGAAGGTAGACCTGCACCAGCCTTTCTCCGGCGGCCGCCGTCCAGTCGCCGAGGTTCTTGGCCGTGAGTTGCCGTTCGAGGTGATCGAGTCCGTCGATCGGTTTCGGCAAGAGCACGATCATCGACAGATCGCCGCCCGCATAAGGGAGGTTCAGCAGTTGCAAGTCTTTTGTTTCACCGTAGCCGAAATGCCCCGAGCGGTGCATCATCGGCACTTTGGTTTCGTCGGTTTTCGAGCGGTGAAAGACGGCCGGTTGAGTGGCGTTCTTCCAGAATTCATCCTGCCAGGCGCCTTTGAAGTAAATGGCGTTCGTCAGCACCAGTCGCGTGTCGGCGTCGACCGCGCCTGGCGGAACGAGATCGCGGATTTTGCCGTTGGTCTGCTGCTCGATCCAGCCATTAATCGTCTGCCGCGCCGTTTCGGCCTGAACAAAATTGAGCTGCGTCAGGCCCGCTCCGTAGTGTGTGCGGGTGGCCGAGAGGAACTCGGGCGAGAAGGGATAGTTCTTTGCTCCCCAGAGCCGGTTGGCCATTTGCAGGCGATAGTTTTTGTTGCCCGAATTCAGTATCAGTCCAAGCGTGCCAAAGCCGGCGTGCAGACGGTCGTCGGCCAGCTCAAAGTGCAACACCTGAGCCAACTGATCGTGCGTCTTGCCGGCCGAACCGGCGTAGGCCATGGCCAAGGCGGTGGAAATGCTGGCTGGTGAATAAAACAGATTTCCGTTCTGCTGGCAGAGCTGTGCATAGAGATCGCAGGCGAACGCATTGCTCTTCGCCGCCACGGCAAGCACGTCGTCGGTGATTTCGATCTTTTTTGGCGGGTCGGCCGGCCGTTTGGCCGGCGCAGCCGCATCGAGCGGTTGGCAGCAGTTGGCGACCAGAAGCACGAGCAACAGAACCGGGACTTTCACGGACCGATGAGACATGGCACGTTTTTCCTTTTTCAGCATGACGAGGGACGGACTGACAGTATAGACGCTCGGCGCGGGAAATTGGTTCCAGCTTGCTGCAAACCGTCAATCTCGTCAGTCGCGGCCAGAAGGGGTGGGGCGGATTGCCTTTCGACTGCCTTAAAACTCGTCTTCCAGCTTTTCGCCACCCTGGCGCGTATTCAGGCTGGCCCACACAGGGAAACTGACAGGATTGGATATCGTACCGGAGTGGCCGTCGGCAAAGACGACCAGCACGATGCCCGGATGGTAGCTGTCTGGCCCAGGCCAGTTTGAATTTGGGCTGAAGACGGCGTTGTAGAGCGGCGCGATGCCGACAATCGACGCCGGCCCCACTTGACCTGCCAGTTCGAAGCCGGCAACCGCTTTTGCGCCGCTCGACTGCCCGCAGGCGCCGCCTTGCGCCGCCGTGTAAGTAGCAGGCAATGAACATGACCCCGTACCGCTGACGCTCTCCGTGAGCGCAATCATCGAGGCGCGGAATACCATCGGCACGTAACCGCCGCTGCGCGAGGCACGCAGGTTCATGCGTCGTCTACCGCTACCGCCGGTCAAAAGAGGCGCAGGTACCCATGTCTCGGCGTTGTTTGAACCACGCAACACCCACGTCGTGGGTTGCGGCTGGCTTGAATCGGCCTTGAAAAACAGATCCGCAGCCAGCGAAGTATTGTAGGTGCTTGCGCCTGACACCGTGGCCGACGCCACGCTGCACGCCGTCACCTCCGCGACCGCGATGGTGTTCGACGTGCCGTCCTCAAACGAGGCATAGCGCGCGGGTTCGTTGAAGGCGAACATGCCGCCCGTCTCCAGCGGCGCGGTAGTTTCGCCTTCGCAATCCGAGCCGTCTTTCAGCCTGGCCGAGTAGAAGCCGACGCCAACGCTGCCGGCGTAGTTGCTCCACATGCACAAGCCTGGTAAATCATTGGGGCCCGTAAAGGTTACGTCGCTCGGGCAGCGATAGGGCGGAACTTGCTGCGACTGCATGTAACCGAAATACGCCGGTGGCTTGAAAATGCGAACGCCACCCGTGCCATACTGTTGGCTCTGGTTCCAGATCGCAAAGCGCTTGTTGATTGCGTTGTACCGCGGCATCGATTCAATCTGCGGTAGTACGTTCAGACTCCACGGATAATGATAGGCAGCCTGCCTTGTACCCGTGCCGCCGGGATATCGGCCCCACAGCGCGTCCGGCGGAAAATGCTTGTTGATGTCGGCGTAAGTCGACAGGCCCAGGCCAATCTGCTTGAGGTTGTTGTTGCACTGATTGCGTCGGGCCGCCTCCCGAGCCGCTTGGATGGCGGGCACGAGCAGCGCCAGCAAAAAGCAGATGACGCCAATGACGATGAACATCTCGGCCAAGGTGAAGCCGCCACGATGCGCTTGTGGCCCTCGGTTTTTTCGCAGACGTGTCTCGGCCATAAATGCTCCTTAAAAGATGTGGGGAGCTCTTCTAACCCTTACACCTAGCCGATGCCCTGCCGAAGTGCAAGCTTTACCGACGCGTCGTACTGTGGCAATGTTGAAGTGCTGGCGTGGGGTGGGACTGGCGTGCGCAAAATGTCGCTCGTTTCGCGCGTCCGTTTGATGCTGGTTTTGTTCCGCCACGTCCGGGGCTTGCCCCCGGCGGGCGCTGACTGACAGGCTAGATGTCCGGCACCATACGCGCGCCCGTTTCCGCGTTGCATCCGCCGCCGGAGGCAGAGGATGCAACGCGGAAACGGAAGGGATTTATTGCGGGGAGGCGCGTTCTAGCCTGTCAGTCATCGCTCCACCGGGACAAGCCCGGCGGGGGCGGAGCGGAACAAATCCAGCATAGAATTTCACCTCGTTCTGGCCTCAAACTCGAGCATTTTGCGGAGGGCCAGGGTGGGACAAGCGAGCTTGCGAGCGCCGGCCCCACCATTTTCGGCAATCCTGGTGGGCCGCTCGCTCCACTCGCTGGTCCTGGCGTCCGCGAACTGAGCGCGTTGCTGCTGGAGGATGACCTGCCATTCGGTGACAGTTGCTCCGCTCCGCCACTACCGGCTTCATGCCGGTGGAGCGGTGATTGACCGCTAGAATCGCCATGTTGTGGCAACTCCCCTCCTCCTTTTCGCGTTGCGTCAGCCGCCTCTGGC
>DASSFG010000353.1:0-5211 GCA_035694685.1 Pirellulales bacterium | reverse complement strand
GCGCCGACATCACCGTTTCGGCCTACGGCAATCTCGACGCGGGCGATTTTCACGCGGACCAGGACATCACCCGCGTCTGGGTGCGCGGAGATCTCTCAGGCAACCTCTCAACCGGCGGAAACATCGCGCTGGTCGAATGCTACGGCTCGATCGACGCGACGCTCACGGCCGTGACCATCGGCACGGTCGATGCCCATGGGCCGATCGCCGGCACGTTCAACGCTTCCTCGTCGATTGGCGCCGTGGCCAGCGGCGGGGCAATCACCGCCGCCCTCGATGCGCCCAGCATCGGCAGTGTGTCGCCCGTGGGGTCAAAAAACTCCGCCGCGGCGTTGAGTCGGGAAAAACTGGGGCGTGAAGGGCGCCGGCGGGCGAATGAATTGTCGGTGTGAAAGTTGCTGCGGACATTGCAGGATCGCTTTTTTTGCGTTCGGCTCGTAGCGCGAGCGCGGAGGGTGGAAAGGTGATCGGGGAGCGTGCCGCCTGACGGTGGCGCAGCCGCCGTCAGGCGGCACGCCGATGGTAGTAGTTCAACAGCCCGCCGAGGCGCTTACGGCATTCGATCTCGCCCGTCGCTCGGCCGAGTTCGGGGCCTGGTTGGATGAGCTTGTTCTCCAGCCCTTGATGATTTCGCTCGCCATGATAATGATCGAGCCAATGTCTTGTCGCATTTCTAAAATACTTCTCACCGAATAAGATAAAATTTGTCAAAGAATTCGGATTTGATCGAAAGCATGAATCGCTCGATCTGCGCATTCAAGTTCGGCGATTTCGGCGGCAGCAACACGCACTCGGTTCCTTCCGCTTCGATGATCTGCCGGAATTCGGCCGTGAACTTCGTATCGCGGTCCATCAGCAGGTACTTCTTGCCGTTCAAGAATCCATCGTAGGCGGTCAGGTCTTTGGCCACGACCTTCATCCACGGCCCGTCGGGGTTTGCCGTGCAGCCGTCGAACCGCACGCGGCGTGTCGCCAGGTGCATCACGAACACCAAGTAATAGGTCACCAGCAACAGCAAGTGCCAAGGCTTCAGGATGAAGTTCATGGTGTGTAGGTCCGTAACGTTGCCGCGCGAACGGCTTCGCGCGAAGTCGCCAGCGTCGCGCACACGACGGCGCTTGTCAATCTTCGCCCCGCCGGAACCGGATACGGCGGATGGGCTTCCTAGCCCGCAGGTTTCGGCCTTCGCGCTTCCTTGGCATATTCCTAGCGGGCCGATTATCATGACGGTTACGAACTTGCCCATCCAATACTTTTCTGGAACCGTTCGATGCGCCGCCCCGATTCTTACAGTCTCTTGCTCCTTGCCGCGCTGACCGCGGGCTGTTCGAGCAACAGCCCGACAAACACGCAAAACGCTGCTTCCGTCTCGAGTTCCTCGAACACGCACGATGCCGATCAAACGACGGTGGCGTTTGTCACCAACAATCCTTTCGAGTTCTGGGCCATCGCACGCAAGGGAACCGAAAAAGCGGCCGAAGACTTCAAGGTCAACGTTGTGTTCCGCATGCCGGCCCAGGGTTCAGCCGCCGAGCAGCGGCAGATTGTCGAAGATCTGCTGGTGCAGGGCGTGAAAGGCATCGCCATTAGCCCCATCGACCCGCAAAACCAGGGCGAGTTTCTCGACGATGTGGCCTCCAAAGTGCCGCTGATTACGCAAGACAGCGACCTGCCGCCGGGCAGCAAGCGGCTTTGCTTCTTAGGCACCGACAACTACGAGGCCGGCAAAGCCGCCGGACGGTTGGTGAAAGAAGCGTTGCCCGACGGCGGACGCCTGGCCATCTACGTGGGCAGCATGGACGCTCAGAACGCCATCGACCGTCGGCAGGGTGTGCTCGACGAACTAGCAGGACAGGAAAACGCCACGGGGCCCGAGCTGGGCAAGTACACGCTCATCGATACCTTCACTGACGAAACGAGCCAGGAGACGTGCAAGCGCAAGGCGGAAGACACACTGGTCGCGCATGCGAAAGACAGTCCTGAAACGCTTTGCCTCGTGGGGCTGTGGGCCTACAATCCGCCTGCCATGCTTGCGGCGGTGCAAGATCAGGGCCTGGCCGGCAAGGTGAAATTGGTGGGCTTCGACGAGAACGAAGAGACGCTGCAAGGCATTCAAGACGGCCACATCGTAGGCACCGTCGTGCAACAGCCCTTCGAATTCGGTTACCAGGCCGTGAAAATGCTTTCCAGCCTTGCCCGGGGCGACAAATCGGTCGTGCCCGAAAACGGCGTCGTCCACGTCGATTACAAGGTGATCAAACCGGACAACGTCGACGACTTTCGCGACGAACTGCGGGGACTGAAGGGAACGGGCGGGTGAGCGACAAGCCGTTGACAGCGGCGGTGTTTCACAGCCCAACGAACAACCGACCGTCTAGCCGCTTTCCATGCGCACTCGTAGGTCAGGCTTTCTAGCCTGACAGAATCAGACTGGAACCTGGCCTGCACTACCGATCTGAAGGGCGAAGCACACGTCAGGCTAGAAAGCCTGACCTACACTGCCGACCTGAATGCGAACTACACGTCAGGCTGGAAAGCCTGACCTACGGATAGCTAGCCGTACTATCCGGTCACCAACTGCGGTTCAACGTGGTGGGGCAGGATGACAGGCTCGGGGTCGGGAAGCAGGGGAGGGCCGGCGGCGGCGAGCGCTTCGTTGAGGTCGATCTCGCGGCCAGGCACACGGCCGCGAACGTACTGCTTTACAAAGTCGACCGTCTCGTCGACTTCGTCGGCTTGTACCACAAGCAGCTCGCCGGGCTGCGCCATCTGCAACGCTTTCTCTACGGCGGGCACCGCTCCCTGGATTTCCAGCACCTCGCGGGCACGCGTGCCGCCCGCCATGCCGCGGCGGAAGAGGCTAATGATCTCGCCCTCGGCCCGGCCGCGGCGATAGTGGTCTTCGTAGAGAATCACCCGATCGAACGTCTTGGCGAGCAACTCGCCCTGCTCGACCAGGTCGCAATCACGGCGGTCGCCGGCGGCCGTATAGACGATGGATCGCTGGGTGTGCGGGAATTGTTCGACCACATCGACGAGGGCCTTCAGGGCGGAGACGTTGTGCCCGTAGTCCACGATCACGGTCGTATCGCCGATTTCCAGCAGGTTAAAACGGCCGGGCGATTGGTCGAGGTTGGCGGCGAACGTTGCCAAAGCGTCGGCAACGTGCGCGAAGCTCATGCCTAACGCCCAGCCGGCCGCCGCGGTGGCCAGCGCGTTTTCGACCTGGAAGCCGATCCGGCCGCGGTGCGTCAGTGGCACACGGTCGAGCGACGTGATCACCGTTTCTTCGGTCCCTTCAGCGGCCACGATGTTGCCGCCGCGCACGAACACCGTTCGGCCGCCCGTCTCGCGATGAGCGGCAATGACGGCGTCGTTCGCGCTCTGCGCGAAGAAGATCACCTTGCCGGGACATTTTTCGGCCATGCCGGCGGTGAGCGGGTCGTCGGCCTTGAGTACGGCGTAACCCGTCGGTGCGACGGCCTCGACGACGCAGCGCTTGACGCGCACCAGTTGCTCCAGACTATCGACGCCGCCCACGCCCAGATGATCGCCGCCGGCGATGTTGGTCACCACGGCCACGTCGCAGAGATCGAAGCCCAGACCTTCTCGTAAAATGCCCCCGCGGGCACACTCGAACACGGCCGCCTCGACCTGCGAGTTAAACAGCACCGCCCGCGCGCTCTTGGGACCGGCGCAATCGCCGCGGTCGATACGGCGATCGCCGATATAGATGCCGTCGGTGCAGGTCATGCCTACCATCTTCCCTTCGTTGCGGAAGAGATGGGCAATGAACCGCGTCGTGGTCGTCTTGCCGTTGGTGCCGGTGACCGACACGATGGGAATGCGGCCGTTGTCGCCCGGGGCAAACATGGTCGATACGATGGCATCGCCCACGGGTCGCGGCTGTCCGCTCGAAGGCTCGATGTGCATTCGCAAGCCGGGCCCGGCGTTCACTTCCACGATCGCGCCGCCTTGCTCCTCCAAGGGGCGGCGGATGTCGCTGGCTAAGACGTCGACGCCGGCCACGTCCAAGCCGACGGTGCGGGCAGCTTCGATGGCCCGTGCGGCGACTTCGGGGTGCACTTCTTCCGTGACGTCGGCCGCGGTTCCACCGGTGCTCAAATTGCCGTTGCGGCGAATCAAGACGGGCGTGCCCGCCGGCGGCACCGAAGAGGGCAACAAACCCTGCTCGGCCAGCACGCTCATGGCCACGGGGTCGAGCTTGATCTTGGTGAGCGGCGTGGCGTGATCGTTGCCGCGGCGCGGGTCGGAGTTGACGTGATCGATCAGCTCGGCCACAGTGTGAACGCCGTCGCCCACCACCTGGGCCGGCTCGCGTCGGGCAGCGGCCACCAGGCGATCGCCCACGATCAGCAGACGATAATCGGCACCGGTGATGAACTTCTCACAGACGACGGAATAGCCGCCTTCCGAGGCCGTATTGAAAGCCGCCACGACCTGTTCTTTGGTGGTGAGGAAGGTCGCCACGTTCTTTCCCTGATTGCCGAACTGCGGCTTGACGACCACCGGCGTGCCGATTTCTTGGGCCGCGGTCCAAGCGTCTTCAGCGTTGGCCACCGGCCGGCCCTCAGGAACAGGCACTCCGGCTGTGCGCAGCAACATGCGCGTCAGGTCTTTGTCTTGTGCGATCTCTTCGGCGATGGCGCGAGTACGGTCGGTTTCAGCGGCCCAAATGCGGTGCTGCCGCTTGCCATAACCAAGCTGCACGAGGTTGCCGTCATTCAATCGCCGCGTGGGAATGCCGCGCGCCTTGGCCGCATCGGCGATGGCCCGTGTGCTCGGCCCCAGACGCAGACTTTGATTAAGATCGCGCAGGCGCGCGATCTCGGCCTTCATGTCGAATGGCCGATCGTAGACCGCAGCCAGGCACAGCTCGCGGGCAGTGCGCAGGGCGGCTTCGGCAAACGTTTCTTCTTCAAATTCGATGACGACCTTATAGACACCCTCGACGGCGGTTTCGCGTGCCCGGCCGAACCCCGCGGCCGCGCCGGCCAGCGATTGCAATTCCAGTGTTACGTGCTCCAGGATGTGCGCCTGGTACGTGCCCCGCCGCAGCCGTTCGAAGAAGCCGCCCCGTTCGCCGATGCTGCAACGATGTTCGATCATCGTGGGCAGCCAGCTCATCAGGCGGTCGTTGAAGCCGGGCAATTCGTTCGACGGCGAGTCTTTCAACTCGCCCAGGTCGAC
>DASSFG010000352.1:0-8104 GCA_035694685.1 Pirellulales bacterium | reverse complement strand
GTATTTCGGGGGAATGGCGTTGGGCCAGGGTCCAGGCGAGTCTTTGTCGACAGAGAGGTACCATTGCGCCGTCACGATGTAGTCGCCCGCCGGCGCGCCGTCTTTGCCCACGTACGTGGTGAGCTCGAACGAACCATCGGGACCAACCGTGGCAGTCGGTCGCTCGGCATCATACGCTCCGCCGACAGGGTGCAAGACGACGAGCGCGCCTGGCGCGGGCTGATCGTTGACGAGCAGCTTCCCCCGAGCAGGAAATACCTCCTTGCGGCCTTCGATTTTCTTCGACGAGCAGCCGCAAACGGCCATGCCGATGGCCAAGGCAAAGAGCAGCCGAGTGCGAGAGAGAATAGACGCGCCATCGAATGAACGTTGAGACATACGAGCGACTCCTTTGACTAGATGACATATTCCGGGGTAAACACACGTGCCCGACGGGGCGACACGTAGACGGTGTCGCCGCGCACCAGCCGCAACTCGGCGTAACGCTCGCTCGGCAGCTCGACGTTCAGGTCAATTCCAAACTCCGCCGAGACGTAGACCTTGGCCACCGGTCCGGCGGCATTGATCCGCTCGACGCGGCCTCGCAGGCTCGGTACGCCGTTCGAATAGCGTTCGATGTCTAGCTCGTGCGGACGCACGTAAACCGCCACGGGCGCGCCTTCCTCTTGCTCGGCGTCGGGCAAGTCGAACTGAAAATCCTGCCAGCGAGCGCGGCCGTTCTCGACTCGCCCGTGAAACACGTTCACGTTGCCCAGAAAGTCGATCACGAAGCGGTTGGCCGGCTTCTCGAACACTTCCTGCGGCGTGCCCACCTGCTCGATCCGGCCGCGCTGCATCACCGCCACGCGGTCGGAAACCTCGAACGCCTCTTCCTGATCGTGCGTGACGAAGACGCTCGTCATGTGAATCTCGTCGTGTAGTCGCCGCAGCCATTGCCGCAGCTCCTGGCGCACTTTAGCGTCGAGCGCGCCGAACGGCTCGTCGAGCAACAGCACTTTTGGCTCGATGGCCAACGCCCGCGCCAGCGCAACGCGCTGCCGCTGACCGCCCGAAAGCTGCGAGGGATAACGCCGCTCGAACGATTCCAGCCGCACCAGGTGCAACAGCTCGCGCACGCGGCGATCGATATCGGCTTTGGTCTTCTTGCGCACGCGCAGTCCGAAGGCGACGTTCTCGTACACGTTCATGTGCCGGAACAAGGCGTAGTGCTGGAAGACGAAGCCGACGTTGCGGTCTCGGGCAGACTGCCGCGTAACGTCTTCGTCGAGATAACGAACGGCGCCCGAATCGGCCGTTTCGAGGCCGGCAATCACACGCAGCAGCGTTGTCTTGCCCGAACCCGACGGCCCCAGCAGCGCCAGCAGTTCGCCGCTGGGCACGTCGAGCGTAACCTGATCCAAAGCGACAAAATTGCCGAACCGTTTGGAGATATTTTCGACGTGAATGCTCATGATATTTTGCGTCGGTTAGGGCGTCTGCGGGTAGGTGGCACTGATGAAGGATGAGGGATGAAGGATGAGGGATAAGGGATGATATGTGACGGTTGAGTTTCCACTTTTCACTTTTCACTTTTCACTTTTCATCCTTTTCTCCAGCCAGCCCTTTAGCGCCAGCGATACCAAGGCGAATGCGGTCAACACCGAGGCCAGGGCAAACGAGCCGGGTGTGTCGTACTCCTGAAAGAGCTTCTCGACCCGCAACGGCATGGTGTCGGTGCGGCCGGAGATGTGCCCCGAAACAACGTAAACAGCGCCAAATTCACCCGTGGCACGCGCCGCCGAAAGGATAACTCCGTAGAGCAGTCCCCAGCGAAGGTTGACCAGCGTTACGCGGCGAAACAACTGCCAACCGCTCGCCCCGAGGCTCACGGCGGCCAGATCCTCCTCCGGGCCGAGCGCTTCGAGCAGCGGAATCAGCTCGCGCGCCACAAACGGCAGCGTCACGAACGTCGTCGCCAACACAAGCCCCGGCAACGCGAAAATCACCTTAACGTCGTGCTCGCGCAGCCACGGCCCCAGGTAACCTTGCAATCCAAAGATCAATACCAGCGCGAGCCCCGCCACCACCGGCGATACGCTGAACGGCAGGTCGATGAGCGCCGTGAGCAGGGCTCGGCCGGGAAAGCGAAAGCGCGCGATCGTCCACGCCGCCGCCACGCCGAACACCACGTTGACCGCCACCGCGATCGGCGCGACGGTGAGCGTCAGCAGGATGGCATGCCGCGTGTCGGCATTGACCGCGAGCGTTCTCCAATAGGTGGCCGGCCCCTGCTCAAAAGCCTTGTGAAACACGGCCACGACCGGCACGACGACCAACAGGCCCACGATGGCCAGCGTGGCGCCGATGAGCGCCCAACGCACGATTGTCGGATCGCGGCCGGCGGCCGAGTAACGTTGTCGAGCATCAGTCATGATGACGTTTGCTCCAGTGTTCGAGGAAGTTGATCGCCACCAGCAGTCCCATCGACATCGCCAGCAGCACTGTGGCGATGGCGGTGGCCTCGGCGTAGGCGAACTCCTCCAACCGGGCCACGATCAGCACCGGCGCGATCTCTGTGCGAAACGGCATGTTGCCCGACACGAACACCACCGAGCCGTACTCGCCGATGGCCCGTGCCAATGACAGCGCGAAGCCGGTCATCAGGGCAGGCAGGAGCCCCGGCAAGATCACGCGGCGAAAGGTCTGCCCGCGTGAAGCGCCCAACAGTGCCGCGGCTTCCTCCACGTCGGCGTCAAGACTTTCTAACACCGGTTGCAGCGTGCGCACGACAAACGGAAAGCCGACGAACACCAGCACCAAAATGACCGCCAGCCGCGAGTAGGCCGCTTGAATGCCCAACGGCACAAGAAAGCGTCCCAACCAGCCATTGGCTACGTACAACTGCGAATAGACCAGCCCGGCTACCGCCGTCGGCAAGGCGAACGGCAGGTCGACCAGTGAATCGACGAACCGCTTACCCGGAAATTCGTATCGCACGAGCACCCACGCCACCAACAGGCCGATCAGCACGTTCGCCAGGGCTGCGGCCAGCGAGCTGCTGAAGGTGAAACTGTAAGCCGCCCGGGCACGGGCATTCCAAGCGGCGGCCAGGAAGCGATCGAGCGACAGCGACGAAGCTTTCGCCAGGCAGCCAGCCAGCGGCACAATCACCAGCAGGCCGACCCACAGCAAGGTATAGCTCAATCCCAGGCGAAAGCCCGGCAGCACGCGGCGATGGAGAGCGGTATTCATGGCTTACTCCGCCTGCGGCTGATAAATCTGGTCGAACACCGCCCCTTCGGCAAAGAACCGTTGATGGGCGTCGTCCCAACCCTGGGAGATGTCGGTCACCGCGAAGAGCTTGATGTCGGGGAACTTTGCGGCGTGTCCCTTGCCGATCGCTTCGTTCGTCGGCCGATAACCATGTCGGGCAAGGATCTCCTGGGCGGCCGGCGTGTAGACAAACCGCAGATATTCTTCCGCCACTTTTTCGGTCCCTTTGCGCCGTGCGTTGGCATCGACCACTGCCACAAACGGCTCGGCGCGGATGCTGATCGGCGGATAGACGACTTCCAATTCGCCCTTGGCTTCTTCCACCTCGAGCCGCGACTCGTTCTCCCAGGTAAGGTGAACGTCGCCGATCCCCTTTTGTGCGAACGTGCTGGTGGCCGCGCGTGCGCCGGGATCAAGCACCGGTGTCTGCCGGTAGAGTTGGGTGACAAACTTCAGGGCATCGTCTTGCGAACCGCCGCGGAGCACGACCGATCCCCAGGCCGCCAGGAAGCTGAGCTTGCCGTTGCCCGAGGTCTTGGGGCTGGGCGTCACGATCTCGACGCCATCGCGCACCAGGTCGGGCCAGTCGTTGATCTGCTTGGTGTTTCCTTTGCGGACGACGAAGACGATCGTTGAAAAGTAAGGCAGCGAGTCATGCGGCAGCCGTTGTTGCCAACCCTTGTCGATCAGCCCTGCCTTACGGATGGCGTCGGTGTCAGTGAACAGAGCCAGCGTTATCACGTCGGCCTCGAGCCCATCGATCACGGCGCGTGCCTGGCTGCCCGACCCGCCGTGCGATTGCTTGATGCTTACCGCGACGTTTTCGCGCTGCTGGTACTCGCGCGAGAACCGCTCGTTGAGCTCTCGCCAAAGCTCTCTTGTCGGATCGTAGGAGACGTTGAGCAGCTCGACTTCCGAGCGAGCTTGTCCCGCTCCTGGTCCGCTTGGCGAGACGCTCGGCCCACAGCCAAGTACACCGACCAAGAGCCACCCACCGACCAGCACTTTAAACAGGGGTTTCGGGCACATAAGACTTGGACCTCCAAACAAAGACAACTACTAGAATCAACATGATGATGATTAGTAATATCGTCATCTAACTGATGTTTGTCTAGCCCAGACGAGACAGAACTTGAAATAATCTCGTAAGCGGCTTCTGCTAAGTGCCTTACGCAATGCTCATCGACCCGCAATTCCTTTTACGATGCTTATCCGGCGAAGAACCCGGCGAAGTTCTGTGGGCACAGCGTAAGTCGGCGGAGGGGCAATGTTTGGCGTTCTGGCAAGCGAGCGTTAATTTGTAGCAATTATTCCGAATTTATCACTTTTGCGGGCGCAAGCCGCCGATGAAATGGTCCGTGCATTGTGACGCAAACACAATGCTTCACTGAGGACGGCATGGATGACGCCCATAGATAAACCTGACAGCGCCAGACACAAAAAGAACGCTGTCGTGGCGGCCATCACCGGCGTCCTCTTCTTGGTTCTGCCCGGCTGTGTCCCCGCGCTGCGTGCTCCCTTGCCCGCGCAACTGACGCCGCCGGGTTACAACGTGCCGCCTGGCTTCAATGGAGCGACCGACGCGGAAAACTCGGCTCAACTCCCGGCCAGGGAGTTCTTCAGGGATCCGAATCTCGCGGGCCTGATCGACCAGGCGCTGGCCGGCAACCTGCAACTGAAGATCCTGTTCGAAGACATCCAGATTGCCGACAACGAAATCATGAGGCGGCGAGGTGCTTACCTGCCGTTCTTCAGTCTCGGGACCGCGGCGTCGCTTAGAAAGCTAAGCCTTTACACGCTCGAGGGAAGCGACGTTTATTCGAACGCGCTTCCCGGTTTCCCTCCCCCGCTTCCAGGTCTCGCTACGACAACGTTTCCCAATCCACTCGGGAACTTCTTGGTACCAGACGTCGATATCTCGTGGCAGATCGACATTTGGAGGCAGTTGCGGGACGCCAGGGACGCGCAGATTCAGCGCTGGATGGGCGCCATCAACGCTCGAAACTATTTCGTCACGCGAGTGGTCGCCCAGATTGCGGAGAATTATTACGCGTTGTTGGCCCTCGATGCCCGGATGGAGAACCTGAATAACGTCATCGCACTTCAGCAGCAAAGCCTGCGGATTGCCGAGGCCAGAATGATGGCCGCCCGTAGCACCGCGCTGGGTGTCCAGCGTTTCCTGGCGGAAGTGCGCAAAAATCAAAGCGAGCAGCGGATCCTCACACAGCAAATCATCGAGACCGAGAACAACATCAACTTCCTCGTCGGCCGCTACCCGCAACGCGTCGAGCGAAGTTCCGCTCCATTCATCAATGTGAACCTGCCCAGGCTCGCCGTCGGAGTTCCACCTCAGTTGCTTCAAAACCGGCCCGACATCCGCGAGGCCGAGCGTGAGCTGCAGGCCACCGGGCTCGATCTTGACGTTGCCCGGAAGAACTTCTATCCCAGGCTGATGATCACCGGCGGCGTTGGCTATGAGGCTTACAACGCCAAGTACTTGTACTTGACACCGCAATCCTTGATCTACAACGTCGCCGGGGGCCTGACGGCGCCGTTGATCAACAGGAATGCGATCCGGGCCGACTACCAGAATGCCAATGCCCGGCAATTACAGGCACTCTACGAGTACCAGCGTGTCATCCTGAATGCGTTCATCGAAGTGGTCAACGAGGTGAACGGAGTGCGGAATTACTCGAACAGCATCGATTTCAAGCGCGAGCAGGTGCTAGCCATGGAGCGCTCGGTGGATATTGCCACCAATCTTTTTCAGAACGCCCGTATCGAGTACATCGACGTGCTCTTTGCGCAGCGCGACATGTGGCAGGCGAGGCGTGATTTGATCGACACCAAGCAGCAACAACTGACTGCCATTGTCGACACGTATCAGGCCCTCGGCGGCGGCTGGCAGAACGGTCCCCCGGCGCCGGGCGCGGCCGCGCCGCCGAGTTCACCCAACGGCGCAGCGCCGCCACCTGCGGCCAACGGCGAAGCGCTGCCGCTTCCGCCCGCAGACGAACAACCGTTGCCACCGGCGAACTAGCCGGGCTGTTCCCTCCAATTTCGCCGTCTATCGTTTCAGCGGTCAAGAGAGCATCGCTTGATGGACCCAAAAAGCCGAGCGCCAGCGACGAAGCGTTCATCTACTCGTCCAGGTATTTCACCGCAGAGTCGACGATCTGTTCCAGAGCAGTCGCGGGAACAATACCGCCGTAATCCTCGTTTCCCAGTGCCGCTAGGGCCGACTTCGTGAGGGAGACCGTCCACTGGCATATTGCAACCGTCGGCTTGCGAAGCTTGCTGCGGCAGACGCCCGCTGGATCGTGCGGCACCTCGATGTAGTCCCCGGGCCGCGGCACCACATGAACCGACGTGTGAGAGCACACCACTCCAACCAATTCCTCAGCGCCGTCGATGTCGTCGTCCGACGTAATGATGATCACGGGGCGGCGCTTTACATTGCCCCGTGCGTCGGGCGCGTCAACCCAAACGATTCGTCCCTGACATAGACTAGGCACGGGCATGCGGCGATTGTTTTACCAAGGGCGTTCTTCCTGGATGTCCTCGATTTCCCTCGGCACCATTGCGCGCTTCGTCAATTTAAGCAGAACGTTATTAGGTGGCGTCTTGATTTTCAGACGCCGAGCGGCGGCAATCTCCTCCGGGTCGAGCGGCTCATCCTCGCACGACCCGGTCGCGGACTCCGCCAGCCGACGGCGGGCCTTCACTTGCATCAACGCGATAAGGTGGTTGGCGCTGGCATAAGCTTCGTATTCCGCCCGTTCGTCGTCGGTCAGTTGACCTCGGTCACACTTACCGGCAAGCTCCTCGACGCGCTGTTTCACCTTCTCATCCCCGTGAAACGCAGCGATGGCGCGCGTTTGTTCCTGAGTAAGGAGGCTAAAGAGCGGGTCGATTGCTCGATCGAACGCCGAAAAGTCGAAACCCATTGCCATCGGTATTGCTCTCCGCAAATCGCTTTCGCACGAACCGCTTAACCCGCCTGGTCAATTATGGGCATCGTGCAAGCATACGTCAAAGAAGGTCGAATAAACGGTCATCTTGATGCGATCCACACCGCGAGCGTTTGCCGAATGGGCTTCGTGCGGCACCAGCCCCCCGGTTGCGGGCGAGCGGCGCAACGGTTACTCTCGCCGGTTGGCAATTCACCGTATAATAAAGGGCGTATGATACTTTCGCACGTCTATCCCAATGGCCTGGTGCTTTTGGCCGAGCCCATGCTGTCCGTCGAATCGGTGGCCTTTACGTTCCGAGTTGCGGCCGGCACGGCCGTCGAACCGAGCGATAAGGGCGGCCTGGCTGGCCTGACCTGTGGCATGATCTTGCGCGGAGCCGGGCCTCGCGACAATCGGCAGTTTGTCAACGATCTCGATAATCTGGGCGTCGATCGCGGTGAGATCGTGGGCGATGCGCATGTCGTCTTCCGCGGCGCGACGCTGGCCCGAAATCTGTCGCCCGCCTTGGAAATCTATGCCGATATTCTCCGCCGCCCGCATTTGCCCGACGATCAACTGGAGCCTTGCCGGCAGGTCGCTTTGCAAGAGTTGGCGGCGGTCGAAGACGAACCGGCCCACAAGGTGATGCTGGAGTTGCGGAGGCGGCATTTCCCCGACCCTTGGGGGCGGCCAAGCCAAGGCGAGCAGGCGGCGCTGGAAGCGATGACTTTGGCCGACGTGCATGATTATTTCCAGCAGACTTACCGTCCCAACGGCGGTATTCTGGGCGTGGCCGGGCGCCTCGATTGGGAGCGGCTCAAAGACGAAGTCGGCCGGCTGTTGGGTGATTGGCCGCAGCTTGCCGAACCGGCGATCGAGGAGCAAGCGAATACACGCTC
>DASSFG010000351.1:0-16732 GCA_035694685.1 Pirellulales bacterium | reverse complement strand
TGGCCGAGCTTTCGCCCGAAGACTGGGAACTGATGATGCGCGTCAACGCCAGCGGCGCCTTTTACCTGCTGCGGGCCGTGCTGCCCCAGATGCGCGAGCGCCGCGACGGCCTGATCGTCAACATCTCGTCGATCGCCGGCAAGCGATCGAGCCTGCTGGGCGGCATCGGCTACACCGCCGCCAAGTTTGCCATGACGGCCACCGGCATTACCGCCTCGCGCGAGGAGTCGCAATACGGCATTCGCATCACCAATATCTATCCCGGCGAGGTCGATACGCCGATTCTGGAACATCGCCCCAAGCCTGTCAGCGCCGAGCACCGTGCCCGAATCCTTAAATCCGAGGACGTGGCTGCGGCCGTCATGATGGTCGCCTGTCTGCCACCCCGTGCTCACGTGCCCGAGCTGGTGATCAAGCCCACGAGCCAGGATTATTTTTAAGGGACGGAATGTTGTTGCACGAACGTTTAACCGGCCGCCAACGGTGCCCGTATGTGGCTTCCATTGGAAGTCGCGTCAACGCCGGCAGATAGGTTCAAACTTCGGATTGCCGCCTCGCGCGGGCCGCTGGCCCTGCGGTTAAACGAAAGCAAACGGGGCTCAATTTCCTGCCCCGTCTGCCGTCTACCACCTACCGTCTACCTTTCTCGCGAACCCTTACCGTTGCCGGCTGTCGTAAGATATACTTGCAAAGAAGGTTGATACCGGCAAAGGAGGAACATTCCTATCGCGACCGTCATGAATCGCACCGAAAGCGTCGTCAGTGAGGCGGCGTTGTTGGTGGGCGTAATGCTTCCGGGAAGGCAAAATTACGGCGATCCGTTGGACGAATTGCGGGGCCTGGCCGAGTCGGCGGGCGCCCAGGTGGTCGGCGCACTCACCCAACGCCGTGAGGCGCCCGACAAGACCACGTATCTCGGCCGCGGCAAGGTCGACGAGCTGCGGGTGTTGGGCGAAGCGAAGGACGCCGACGTGGTGGTGTTCGACAACGACCTCTCTCCCGCTCAGACCCGCAATCTTGAAAAGGCCATCAATCTGAAGGTGCTCGACCGCACCGAGCTGATTCTCGACATTTTTGCCAGTCGAGCGCAAACGCACGAAGCCCGCCTGGCCGTCGAGCTGGCCCAGCTTCAATACTCATTGCCCCGACTGAAGCGGATGTGGACGCACCTCTCGCGCTTGAAGATGGGCATCGGCATGCGCGGCCCCGGCGAAAAGCAGTTGGAGGTCGACCGCCGACTGGCGGAAAAGCGCATTCACGACCTGCAAACGGAGCTGGCCGAGATTCAGTCGCGTAAAGAGCGGCAGGTGGCTGCCCGCACGGGCCATCGCACCGTTTCGCTCGTAGGCTATACGAATGCCGGCAAGAGTACGCTCCTTAACGCACTCACAGGCGCCAGCGTGCTGGCCCAGGACCAACTGTTCGCCACGCTCGATACACGCACGCGGCGTTGGCAGTTGCCCGGCTGGGGCCCGGTGCTGCTGAGCGACACGGTTGGTTTCATTCGCGATTTGCCGCACCATTTGATTGCCAGCTTCAAGGCCACGCTGGAAGAAGCCCGACAGGCCGACCTGCTGTTGCACGTGGCCGATGCCGCCAACACCGCCGTGTACGAGCAAATTTCAGCGGTCTATCGCGTGTTCGAAGAGCTCGGCATCGAAGAGAAAAACACGCTGCTCGTGCTCAACAAGATCGACGCCCTGGCCGATCGCACCCGGCTCGACGGGCTGTTCCAGCGTTATCCTTACGCGGTCGGCATCAGCGCCCATACCGGGCAAGGCATGAATCGCCTGGCCAGCGAAGTGAGCGACATGCTGAGCCGCGACTTCCTCGATCTCGACGTCGAAACGGAGGTCGGCAACGGCCGCTTGCTCGCCTACCTGGCAGCGCACGGCGAGGTGCTATCGAAGCAGTTCACCGAGACGCGAGTGATCGTTCATTGCCGTTTGCCCCAACGCCATTTGAATCAAATTCGCGACCCCCAAACGACGGTCCGACCGCATCAAACCAACGGTCATGCTTTGCCGCTCATTCAGCCATCGAACTCGGAGGTTGCATAGGATTTCCATGAGCACGGTGCAACTTTTTCTCGATGCTTACCAGTTTAACCGCGATCGCACGCTCGGCCTGCTCGACAAAGTGTGCCAACAAGCCGATCCTCAAGAGGCACTCGCCTGGCGTCCTGCCGCGGGGAGAGCGCACATTGGCTGGCAGTTGATGCACATTGGCGTGACTGAAGAGCTCTTCGCCACCGAACGACTTGATCCGCAGCGGACGCCGGCGTTTACGGATCTTTGGCCTCGATTCCGCGGCGGTAGCACCCCCGAGGACCAGGCGCCCCCCGCGGATACCATCCGGCAGGTACTGAATGAATCGCGGCGGCACCTCGTCGAGACGCTGCGCGGGTATGGCGAAGATCGACTCGGCGAAATCCCGCCCGCGATGGCAGCCCGCAATCTGACCGTGCGGCAGATCTTGGCACTCATCGGATGGCATGAAGCGCACCACCAAGGCCAGGCACACATTACGCTCAATCTTTATCTCTCGCGCCAAGGCAAATGAGCGTGAGAGGTTATTTTAGCAGTTATTCTGGGTTGTCGATCAGTTTCTGCAACCTTGCGGCCAATTCGCTGGGCAGCTTGGGCACCCATGTGGCGTCGATCAGCCCCACGTCGAGCATATCGCGCAGATGGGTCCGGTCTTTGTCGCGGAACGACGTGAGCTTCATGCGGACCAGCGCGTGGAGCGCGATCAGGCGAAATCGGTCGCCTGCTTCGCTGTCGCACACGTCGGGAGCGGGCAAGAGATTGTCTGGAAGCACCTTTTCGCCGGCAAAGACGACGTGTACCGCGTCGCGAGCTTTTGCTTCGGGGCCGTCGAGAAACATGTCGATGCTCTTCACGTGACGATAGATGAAGCCGGCGGCGCTCATGGCGGCGATGGCCCGATCGAGATCGGCGCGTCGCAGAAGAATGTCGACGTCCTGGGTGTTGCGGACGGCGGCTTCGTCGATGCGTGAAACCCAGGCTGCGACGGCGTTGCCACCAACGACGGCATAAGGTACGCCAGCGGATTCGAGCGCATGGGCGGCACGCAGCAAACGATCGCGGACTTTCTCCACGGCACGCACCATCCGGTCGAGAGAGACTTTGCCGAGATTCACATCTACCATGATACGTTTTCTGGCCTTCGGTGAGGGAGTGTCATCAAACGAGTTGAGTATACTACCGCGAGGCTTAGGCAGCCCGCCGAAAATAATCTACCAATCCCACGGGCGGCAAAGGTGGCTGGGGCAGAAGCTGGCCGCCTTCGACAAAAAACTGCCAGAACGCACGGCCAGCCAGCGATGCCCCGGTGGTTAGCCTACCGGGGCATCGCCGCGTCGGAGCATGAGCGCCAAGCCGGGCAAACTGGCGCGGCTCTGCCCCAGCCACCGCTAGTCCGCTATCTGGTAGCTTATTTTCGGCGCGCTGCCTTAAGCCTCCCACTCGCCCCGGGCAAGTAGGGCGTCGAGGGCGGCGCCGATGTCGGGGCTGGACATCAGTGTTTCGCCGACGAGCATCGCGTCGACGCGGGCTTCTTCGAGTCGCAACACGTCGGCGCGGGTGCGGATGCCGCTTTCCGCTACCAGCACGCACTCGTCGGGCACGCGCGGACGCAGGCGGAGCGTGTGCCCGAGATCGGTCTCAAACGTGCGCAAGTCGCGGTTGTTGATGCCGATGAGCGTGGCGCCGGCGTCGAACACGCGTTGCAGGTTCTCGGGCTCGTAAAGCTCCACCAGGGGGCTCATGCCGAGCGCCACCGTTTCGTCGTGCAAAGCGCGGAGGTGGCAGTCGTCGAGGCATTCGGCGATCAACAACACCGCGTCGGCGCCGGCCGCCCGTGCTTCGAGAATCTGGTAGCGATCAAGAATAAAGTCCTTTCGCAGCAGCGGTAACTCGACCGCCTCGCGCACCGCGGTCAGATATTCCAGCCGCCCTTGAAAATACTGCTCGTCCGTAAGTACGCTCAAGCAGCTTGCCCCGTGCTCAGCGTAAATTCGGGCAATGGCCACAGGATCGAACTCAGCGCGGATCACGCCCTTCGACGGGCTGGCTTTCTTGATTTCGGCAATCAGCTTGATGGGCGAAGGCGGGCCTGCCAAGGCAGCGAAGAAGTCTCGCACCGGCGGGGCCGACTCGATCTCCTCGAGCAGGACTTTTTCCGGACGGCGCCGCTTGGCGGCTTCGATTTCGCCCCGCTTGGTGGCGACAATCTGTTCGAGAGTAGTCGGCACAGGTGCGTTCCTAGTGCTTGAAATGCCGCCGGCCAGTGAAGATCATCGCCATGCCTTGCTCGTCACAGGCGGCAATGACCTCGTCATCGTTGCGCGAGCCGCCAGGCTGAATGACGGCGGTGATGCCGGCCGACGCCGCCGCGGCGATCGAATCGGCGAACGGAAAAAAGGCGTCGGAGCCAAGTACCGCACCGCGGGCCTTTTCGCCGGCCTTCTTGAGTGCAATCTCCACCGAATCGACGCGGCTCATCTGACCGGCGCCGACGCCCAAAAGCATTTCGTCTTTGCTCACTGCAATGGCGTTCGACTTCACGTGGCGCACGATGGCCCAGGCGAACCGCAGTTCTTGGCGCTCGGCGTCGCTGGGTTGCCGGCGGGTGACGACACGCCATTCGTGCTCGGGATCGGCAAGAACGTCGGCCTGCTGCACCAGCATGCCGCCCGCCAAGCGGCGAAAGTCCCAACGCGGCGGCTCCGTTTCAAGCGGACCAACTTCCATCAGCCGCACGTTCCCCTTCCACTTGGGCCGCGTCGTCAAGATTTCGACGGCTTCCGGTGAAAAGTCAGGCGCGACGATTGCTTCGACGAAGCGTCCCGGCTCGGCCAGCACCTCGGCCGCCGCGGCATCGAGCGGGCGGTTAAAACCCAATACTGAGCCAAACGCGCTCACCGGGTCGCCGTCGAGCGCGCGGCGTGTGGCGAGAGCCAGGTTGTCGGCCATCGCCGCCCCGCAGGGATTGTTGTGCTTGATCACGACTGCGGACGGCCGCTCGAGCGCGCGGACGATTGCCAGGGCGCTATCGAGGTCCAGCAAGTTGTTGTACGAAAGCTCTTTGCCGTGCAATTGGCGGGCAGAAACCAGGTTGGCGCCCGTCGCCCCCAGCTCCCCGTAAAGAGCCGCTTGTTGGTGCGGGTTTTCGCCGTAACGCAACAATTCTTTTTGTACGAGCGACAACTGCCAACGCTGAGGAAAAGGCCGCTCAGCAGATGGCGAATCACCTGCCTGCGGCCGACGCTCGTCAGGCTGGAAAGCCTGACCTACCGATGTAGCTGTAAAGTAGTCAGCAATGGCGCGGTCGTAATGCGCCGTGTTATCGAACGCCGCGCCCGCGAGACGCCGACGCAACTCGAACGTCGTGTTCTTCTTTGCAGTGATTTGCGCGAGCACGTCCGAGTATTGGTTCCGGCAGGTGACAACCGTTACGAACGCGTGATTCTTGGCCGCGGCCCGGACCAACGATGGTCCGCCGATGTCGATCTGTTCGATGGCTTCCGCATCGCTCACGCCGGCTTGGGCAATTGTTGCCTCAAAGGGATATAAGTTCACGACGACCAGTTCGAAGGTCTTGATCCCATGTCGTTCCAACGCTTCAGCGTCTTGGGCGTGGTCGCGGCGGCAAAGAATACCACCGTGAATTTTGGGGTGCAGCGTTTTTACCCGGCCGTCGAGCATCTCCGGGAAGCCGGTGTAGGCGGCCACGTCGACGACCGCCAGCCCCTGTTGCTCGAGAAAGCGGCGCGTGCCGCCGGTGCTGTAGAGTTCGACGCCAGCCGCCACGAGCCCGCGCGCAAACTCTCCGAGTCCTTGTTTATCGCTGACGCTGAGGAGTGCTCGTTCGATCCGGGGCGACGTCATGTCGGTGTCACTTCTCGTCTTCCATCGCGTCGTCTTCCATGGCATCGTCGCCTTCGTCGGCGGGCATCTTTTCTTCGGCGCCGAACGGATCGGGCCCATCGTCGGCAGCCGGCTTGTCGTCTGCCGACGCTTCAGTGTCGCCACTCGCTTCCGTTTTCTCAGAATCTGCGACGGCATGGGCGCCGTGCCACGCGGGCTCCTTCAGGGCCACCTCGTGCAGACATTGCACCAGTCCGGTGCGAGAGACCAAATAAATCCGGTCGTTGTAGCGGTTGAAGACTTTGATCGCTGAATCGGGCGTGCCAATGGTTCCCAGTTGCGCGCCGCTTTTTGCGTCGACGATCAGCAACTGCCCGCCCGCATCGGCCGTGTAAATTCGCGTGGGGCTGGCCGCAATGAACTGGAACACGCCGCGCGACAACCACATCTCTTCACCGGTATCCGGCGAAAGTTTGTAGAGGCCGCCGGTCTCGGGAATGACGTACACGCCGTCGTCGGTGGCCATCGGTGTCTCGGCAATCGGCTTGCCGATGGAAAACTGCCAACGGGTCGAGCCTTTTTGATCGCGGATGGCATATACGTACCCGTCGCGCGAGGCCGCAAAGAGATAGGGCGGCCGATACATAACGCCCCCCAAGACCGCGTCGTGGGCCTTAAAGCGATAGACCGGCCGCAATTCCTCGGTACTCACCGCATACACGTTGCCCGCATCCGTACCCCACACCACGTTCGATTCGGTGACAATCGGCGGCTGGTAAGCAATGCCCTTGCCCGCGAAATTCAAGGCGTTGTCTTTGAAGCGTTGTTCATTAGGCGATTCGTTGCGATTGGGGCTGGGCAGACGGAAGGTGGAAATCATGCCCGTGACCAACGGCACATAAATACGGGAGTTGGTGATGGCCGGGCCGGTGCTAGGCACACTGGGCATGTTGCGGGTCCAAAGGACTTTTCCCGTCGGCCGATCGAACAAGTAGAGCGTGCCGCCATTGGTAGAGACGACGAATTTGTCGTTGGCGGCGGGTGGTGAGGTGACGGCGCCGGGCCGGCCCACGTGCCCCACCCAGAGCGTGTGCCGCGTTTCGGCGTCGAGCACGTGAACGGTCGACTGGTCGGTCTGCACCATCAGCAGGCCGGCCTGCAGCGAAACGTAAGCCACCCGGCCACGAGCGCGATCGAGCTCCACCCGAGTTGCCCAGGCACGCTCCAATCCATACCGATGGGCCGTCTCCTGCGCGACGACGTTTCCTAACGGCCGGGCCGCTCGGGCCGCCGGCGTAAGCAACAATATGAAGAACAATCCAGCAATCGTGCGTTTGAACATTTGAGCCTCTCGCTTGTAGCACCCTACCTCTGCTTTCTATGATAGCCAAAAGCGACGCTAGACGCATGAGAATTCTGGGCAGATCAACCTTCAGCCATCCCTGGCCTTGCCGGCGGAGAGAGGCAGGATCGTGTCATCGAGGGATCCGCGAGAACCGAGCCCGGACGCTCAAACTGCGGTAGACGAGGTACTTGCGTACCTGAACCTTTCGGCGGGCTCGCCCGACGCTCGCTTTCAAGGCAATCTGAATCGTCTGGCCGCCGGCGTCAGCGGCAACCTTTCGACCGACGAGCCGGTCTGGCCGGCACTGCGCCGGGTCTTGTCCGAGCGGCTGGCGGTCGTGCAGGGAACGAATCCCGTTTTTTCCAATACCGAGCAGGCCGATTCGGTGCTCGAATTGAGTTTTGGCCGGGTACTCAACGACTATCTGGCTTTTCATCGCGAGCTGCTCTGGCACCAATCGGCCGAAAACATCTACCGGCCCCTCTTTCTGGCCCGCGTCTGCGAAGCTGTGCTGGTGCAGGCTGCTCCTTGGGACGAACCTGAACGCATCAGCCAAGGCGCCATCAAACAGCTCAACTCGTTCATTGGCCATCGCCCAATCGCCGTTCTTAGGACGCCCCAGCACGTCGAGCCGTATCCTCATGAGTGGGTGGCGCCAGTGCCGCTTTACCTGCGCGGAGCAGGCGTCGGCGTCGGCCGCTACGGAGAGCTTGTCGCATCGGCACTGAAAATTCTGGAAACAACCGACCGCGACATTCTCGAAGAAGCGTATTTCGACCCCGCGCTCGTTGAAGAGTTGGCTTTCGATCCGCGGGCCTATGATTTCGACCATCCCGTCAACAAGCGTCCGAACTACCAGTTCGGGCAGTGGGATCCGCACACCATCGACAACCAAGGACGTTATCGACGTTTTGTGGTGCAGGAAATCACGCTTGCCGCCCTCGACGAGCGCGTGCGGGCAGCGAACGACCTGCCGCGCGAAGAGCTGTTGTTCGAGGGCGCTGCCGTGTTGGCAGGCACGATTCTGATGGCGTCGGGCGTAAGTGGACGCGGCCCGGAAACACACGATTCGAGCATCACACTCGCGAAGTTGGTGCAACGCATTGCCGCCTATCGCGACGAGTTTTATCGCCGGCTGCTGGCAAAGCTGCCGGGAGCGCAGGGCGACCGGCTGCGTGCCGAAGCCGAGGCGCGGCGGCAGCCGTTGGCCGGCGCTCGCCAGCATTTGAATCAATGCCTGGCCCGCCTGCGAGCGGTGCAGTTGCAACACGTACACCTGGCACAGATTTTTGCCCGCATGGGATATCCCGAGGCGAGTACCCGCCAGGCCGAAATCGTGGCGGTGCCTTCGGCCAGGCTGCTGTGCGAAATCAGCGGCCGGCTCACGGCCGGACATCATGCGCTCGACCGCGGCGAGGTGTCGTTATCGGCCGCCGCCTTGCCTGAGGTCGAGCGCAAGTTGCACGACGCCATCGAGTGCGGAGCGTTGGTCGATCCCTGGAACGTTCTGGGATTTCAGGGGCAATTCAGCCTTTTTCCGGCCATTGAAAACAGCGTGCGCGATCATCGTGTCGACGTGCTGATCCACGTGGTTCGCCAGATTTTCGATCTCTACGCCCGCACTTGGGGCGAAGCCGCGGCGCGAGGTCAGGGCGAGACATGCCACCGGTTGTCGGCCCAATTTCAAAAGCTGGCGCATTGGTGGGACCGCTTTGCGACGTTGGAAGTGAGCGGCATCGAGCACGTTTCAGGCCGCGAGGCGCACGAGTCGGCGGCGCACGTGGCCGCAGCTTTGTCGGCCTGGAGGGAAGCCGGCGCCGCGGCGGGCGACCTGGCATTTTGGCGCGGCCAGGTGGCCTCGTTCGACTCGCCTAAGGCCTACGCGCTAGTGGTAACGGCTCTGTTGGAACAGGGCGATTTGGTGGCGTCGATGGCGCTTTTGATGCAGTGGCTGTCGCATGCCGACGAAGTCGCATTGGCCTCCGGCGATCACTCGTTCCATGAGCTGGCCTTGCGGTGGTTCTCGGCGATCGCCGAGCCGAAAACGGGCCCCCCGGCGGACAACTGGCCGCTCGCCAAAAAGTTTCTCGATTACCTGGAGGCGAACGCCGAGCAGCATTGGGAAGTGCCCCGTTTGGAGCTCGCTGCGGAACAAGGCCACGGCCGCGATCGTGCCGACGCGTCGTTGGAATCGGAAGACGACGGCGACGACCTGTTTGGCGCCGCCTACGACGAGATGACGTATCGCGACAGCACCGACGACGGCTTCGACGCCGATATGCTCGAGGGGAGCGCTCAAGCGAGCGATTTCGAGCTCGACGCTGAAGCCAACCGCATTGCCCGGCGGCTGGAATTCTTGGTGACGCTGGCCCGGCTTTGGAAACGAGCAGCCGCTGCGGCCTTGGCCGGCGAAGAAGACGGCGACAAGCAAGCCACGCTCCGCGGCTGGGCCGCTCGGGCGAAGGAAAACTTGGGCAGCTTGCGATCGCTGTTGGAAGAGATACATCGTTTTGTCGTTCCCACCCCGATCGGCAGCCAGGAATCGCTGGTGGAATACGATCGCCGGCGACTGGTGAAGGAAACGCTGCTGGGGCGAACCGCGATCGCCACGGTGGAAACCAACTCGGCCCGCATGTGGCTCTCGGCCGCGCTCGAAGCAGATACCCCCGATGCCGACATACCCGATTGGGAGCAGGCCGCCATCGAAGTGCTGCACTTGCTCTTCCGCGGGCAACGGTCGCAAGTCGAGGAACGCTTTCCGACGCTGCTCGCGGCCTTGGAACTGCAGCCCATCTTGTATGTACCGCTCTCGCGGCAGGGCGATCCGCAACAGATCGTCAAGGCCAAAACCATCCAACAACTGTTGCACGCGTTGCTGCGAGGATTGGTGAAGCTGGGGTTAATTACTGAGACGGACCAGCTCTTGGCCGCCGCGCAAGCGATGGAGCATCGGCGTCCGACGGGCGAGGGAGCCGTCACCGAATTCGATCGCTTGTTCGAATCGGGCTTCCGGGGCATCGCCGAAACGCTGGTCAAGGCTGCCAGCGAAGCCAACCGCCAGGCCGAGGCCGCGGGCCGTTTGACCGAAGTGAGCGACGCTGAGTTGATCGAAGCGTTGGAGCGGGCCAGCGAGCCTTTGCTCAAACTCTGGCTGGCCCATAGCCGCTCGTTGCGTCTTTCGGTGTTGGAGCGCGTCTCGGATGACGAGCGTTGGCGGGTGCTGAAGTCGTTCATCGAGCGCTATGGAAAAGCGATCTTCACGCCGCGATTCATGAACCTGGGCAATCTGCGCGCCATCTTGCACCGTGGCGTCAATGCTTATCTGAAAAGCATTGAAGACGATCCCGAGCTGGCCGAGGATTGGCCGCTGGTGCAAGACCTGGAAAACGTCATCGAGCGGCCTGTGGCCGTCGAGCAATTGACGTTCGCCATCGAGTCGGTGGTGGAGAACTACGCCGAGTTCAAGGATTACAACAGTACCACGACGCAATCGGATTGCGGTGAGCTGCTGTATGTGCTGCTTGATCTGCTGCGGCTCAAGTCGGGCTACGAGCGAGTGGCCTGGAACATCAAGCCGGTGATCATGGTCCACGAGGTGCTGACGAGACATGGCTGGCCGTCGGCCGCCGAGCTATGGCGTCGCGGCGTCGCCAAGCGGACTTCGCACATTGCCGATTGGCACCTCAAGCGTCTCGGCGAGCTGAACGCACTCTATGGAATTCGGTTGCCGACGATTTGCGATCGTTTGGGAGAGCGCTTCGTACGTCCGCTGGCGCTCGATCGCGTGCGGGCGTTGGTCTGCCCGGCCATCGAGGAAGCCCGTGCGGGTGTTCCCGGCCGGACCTTTTCGTTGCTCGAACAGGAGCTGAGCGAATTCACGGAAACCCCGTCCGGATCAGGGCTTGACGTGCCCACCTGGCTGATCGCCCTGGAGGAGGAAGTCGGCCGCTGCGAGCGTGTCGATCAGCCCGCGACCGAGGCAGGCGACGTCGAGCCGCCCGGTCCGCAGTTCAAAGTCTCCTGGGAGGCGGCCCTGCGGCAGTTGAGCGGCGGCGAAGAGTAAACGAGCGTGTGCGCCTCGCAACTCGTTAAACCGCAATCCCAACGGGATGCGCGTGGCGATTGTGTGCGCGTCGCAACTGAATTGTTCAAAAACCGTTAGAACTGCTAACAATACGTAGGTCAGGCTTTCCAGTCTGACGTCTTGTCAGGCTGGAAAGCCTGACCTACGAGGTTGTGTTAGGGTTTCTCAAGGTGATGGCACAGACATTTTTTTCGTCCCGCCCGCATAGAAACCTTTCAAAATCGCGGTTCATCGGCTACAATTCGTAAGTCACGTTTAAGACGTGGCGTCGCCGGGAAAATCCACGCCGACTGCGTTCTGCGGTCGGTCGGGTCGATGCCACGCACAAGCGTCATGTCCACGGTTCGTTCGGGCTACGTTCGTTCAACTTATTCGGTTCTCCTTGCCGTTGGCGGAACAGCAGGGAGCAATTTGCCGGCGTTCGTCCCGGCTTCGACGAGGCCCTGGGCGTGTCCGATCATTGGTGTGTCGTGTTGGGTCGCGTTGGCCGAGACTTCTTCGCCTTCGCGGGCCGACAAGGAAGGTTTCACGACCCTTGGCTATGGAGCAGAAGGAGGAGAACATGATTAGCAAGTTAAAACCCTACCGCGACAGTGACGGGTCCACGGCGACTTTGGCCGACGTCTCGGAATCCGTCGTGGAAGAGCTCGTAAGTATCTTCAAGCTACTCTCCGATGAGACGAGGCTGAGGATCCTGTTTTACCTATCACAGAGCGACGAGCTTCACGTTCGCGCATTGTGCGATATTCTAGGGCAAAGCCAGCCCGCGGTGAGCCATCACCTGGCGCTCTTGAAGGGCGCCGAGTTGATCGAGTCTCGCCGTGAGGGGAAGCACAACTATTATCGCGTTGTGCGCGAGCGATTTCAGCAGATGGTCGGCCGAGTGTTTGAAGCCGTGCCGACAGACGAGCGCGAGATCCGCTTCGACGACTTTGTGCTGAGCTATTCGCCAGAGGACGAATGAGCCGCTGGCTCACGCGTTTTTAATCCGAAACTCATTCGACAAATCGCCGCAGGGCGACGATGATATGAGTCCCCTCCTGCGTCACCGCAACGCATCGCCGCCGCGAGCAATCGCGGCGGCGTCTTTTTTTAGACAGTCCGGCTTTTCATTTCCGCATCCGCATTGGCATGCTATTCGTAGTGTTTTTGGCGGCATTTCGCAAAGAGGGGGAACACTATGTGGAACATCGCCAAGGTTTGGAATGCGGCCAAGGGCCATCGTCCTTCGACACGGGCATCGCGACACCGAGGATTTTCGCATCCCGCACGCCTGGAGCGTCTGGAGCAACGCTTGCCACTCAGCGCGACGGGGGGCACCACGGAGGCGGGCAATGCGGGAGCGGGCGGCCAGTTGATGCAAAACGACGGTCTACTTTCGCTGCCCGGCGCCGCCTCCGCGACTAACGGGACGAACCCGGCCAATCCAGCCCTGGTGGATGTCACGGGAAGCGCTACCCCAACGGCGATCAACCTGGCGAACGACGCCCTGGCGTTCAACAACCCTTCGTGGGTTCCCGACGACCGTCCCCTGCGTTTGATCACCTCACAGCACAACGACGGCCTGCCGTTCAACATCAACCAGGTGGCGAATACTCCTTACGGTATTCGCAACTTCGAGCTGGGCGCCAACACGATGCTCGCGCACAGCCCCGGACCACGTTTTGGTAACAATGCGTCGACGGCCCAGCGTCAGGCAGCGGTACGGACGGCAATGACGGATTTAATCGAACATCCACTCGGCGAAAACGAACACGGTCTCGCCGAAATTGAACACGCCGAACCGCCGTCGGAGGTGGCGAAGCTGCTGACGTCGAGCGCTGAGGTGCCGGTGCAAACCGCGCGCATCGCGGCCGATGAGCCAGCCACGTGGCAGCCGGCGAGCCTGACCCAAGGGCGGCTTGAGCCAACTCCACGGTTGGACAGCGCGGCGGTCGACCAGACGATGGCCGATGGCCTGAAGCCGGAGCCGACAACGACCGACTTGGCCGTCGAGGAGGTTGCCCGACAAGGCGCGGCAAGCGACCAGCAGCCAGTGACCTCAGCCATACACGGCGTGGCCGCAAGCCTGGCCATGGCGGCGACCGGCGCTGCGCCACCGAGCGATGTGAGCAGCCAAGCCGCTCTGGCCCTCTGGAGGCGGCAGTAGGTCGCTCGTCTCGCGGCGAGTGCCGTCATCGCAACTGCGGCAGTGGAATGCCATCGTTGCGCAGAATGAGCCGGCGGATCGTTTCGTCGTCGAGCGACTGCGTGACGAAATGCACCGAGCCGTCGCAGAACAGTAGTAGTCGGCCGTCGCTGTAGGGAGTGGTAAAACCTGCCGACGGATGTTCCCGGTCGAACTTCAAATCGCCCGGCTTGGTCCAGGCAACAGCCTGATCGTCGGCAGCCTCGAAGACCATCAGCGTGTTTGAAGTGCCATCGGTAATGTCGCGGAACGCCGTTACTTTGCCCGCTTCAAACACCGTTCCGGGTCCGATCGCGACGACAAACGAGCTGCGGTCTTGAGGCGCCGAAGAACTAAACGAGCGATAAACCTCCGGCATGCGTTCGATCAGCGTACGGTTATGTTCGCTGTCCCAGGGCTCATCGAGATGGAACTGCTTGTAAAGAGCTTCCTGGTCTAAGTACGGCAGAATTGCCACACGCCAGCTCAACAGCGGCCGGCCTTGGGCGTCGGTGACGGCCGCTGGCGGAAAGCGCTCCTTGACGTCGGAGTAACTGTGAATCGCCAGACCAATCTGCTTCAGTTGATGCGTCGACTCGCGACGCCGTAGAGCGGCTGCCGAGCTGTCCGCCAATGGACGCAACGCACCGCCCAGCTCGCGGAGCCTATCGTTGTCGAGCGCTAACACCAGACGATCTTGACGAATCTCGGGCTGCAAGACTGCGGCGAACTTCTCGCTTTGCGGCAAACGGTCGTGTACCAGCCTGGCGGTATGGCCCTGCAGGGCTCGCGCGGCATCGCCCGACTGCGATTGGGCGACGAACCGCAAACTCGGCTCGGGCGAGTGATCGACGCCCAATGCCGCCCAGAGCATGCCGCGCGTAAGCGTCGTCGTCGGGCCTCCGCCGGCCTCAGTGGGCAAGCTGGGCATCAACTCTTCGGCCACGCGCCGCACCGTGGCACTGGGGATGAAAGCGACCTGCGTCTGGCTACCGGCGACGGCCTCTAGCGCGCGCCCCAGTTCGGGCCGCGCGATGGGCCGTGCTTCAGCCAGCCGCTGGCGCGCCTCTTGGCTGCCGATGAACAGCAGATCGCCGATGCGCTCCATGAAGGCACCGTCCGCCAGCGCCCGCAGTGCTGCTTCGTCCGCATGCTTGTCTAGCGGAACGAGAACGAACGGCCCTGGTTCGGGTAGATTGGCCATGCTTAAGACGACAAACAGATCGCGTCCACCGGCCTCAAGGAACGTCTGTGCGCGTTGCCGGACCGGTTGATGCATGCGCAGCAGCGGATGTCCTGCCGGCACGAACGGCGCCACGGCGGCAAATAGTTTCTCGGCATCGATGCGCGCCAGATCCACGTGAGCGATGGCGATCGTATCGTCGTCGACGAACGGCGCGATCGTCCTGGCCATGTCAGCCGCTGACACGGGCGAGCGTTTCTCATCGGCCTGCGCAGCGGCCAGCATTGCCATCGATAGGGCGAGACACACGGCAAGGTTGATGGCGTTTTCGTTTTTCATGTTTCCTCCTTTTAATTTTGGGGCGATAGGCGTCAGGCATCAGGCGTCAGGAACCAAAACGACTGAAGCCTGACGCCTGAAACCTGACGCCTAAAAAACGGTGGGCCGGCCCTCGCTCCGATCGCTTGTCCCACCCTACGGTTCACCGACCGTGATTTCGTAATGAACTCCTAAATGTTTCGCCGACATGTCGGATGGCAAGCGGGCTTTAAGCGTGGCGGTTTCGCCCTGCAGTTCGTAGTCGAACGGCCCGCCCATCCAAGGATCGCCGGGAACCGGCGCCTCGGTGACGTCGGCCAATTGCTTCGGCAGCTTGCCATCGTGAGCCGCGGCATAAACTCGCAAGGCCTCGATTGTGCGCTCCAAGGCGAACAGACGCTCCAGTCGCACCTGCGCCTGCCGCACGTGTCGATACGGGCCGGAAAGCAACCCTGCGAAGGGAATGATCTCGTGCTTGCGCGCCTCGTCGTGGATCGCTTGCTCGGCGGCCGACCACCGCTCGACGATTTCTGGATAGGCGAGATTCGCCCATTTCATGCTTTCGTCGCTCAATTCGTTGTACAAGCCCACGGTATAGAGCACGACCACCTGCGCCACCGGCATCAGCTCGACCGCCTCGGCGGAGCTGCCATGCTCGATGAGCCAGCGCTTGGCATGGCCGTAGCGTTGCACGGCACGGCCTAAAACTTGCAAAGATCGGTGTTCGCTGATTTGGTCGGAGTCGATTTCCTGGAGACTATCGACCATCTCGTCGTAGATTTTTTGCCAACCCTCGGGACCCCATGTCTGGTGGTCGAGATCGCGCCACTCTGGATGCCAAAAGAAGAGCGAATCTTTTTCATACTGATTGGCCAGGTCGAGCGAAATGAACGGCTGCGGCAAGCTCCCGTAGGCCCAATAGAGGTTCGGCGCGCCGGATTGCTGTGCCAGTTCACGCGCTTGCTCGGTCATGACGCTGGCGGCCGCGATGCCGATTAAAACGTGAACGAAAAACGGGCCCTGCGCCACATGTCGGGCCACGGTATATCCCGTGCGGAGCGTCTCGATCGCATCGTCGTATCTGCCCTCAGCTATTTCCAGCCTGGCTTTCACTGCCAGGATGCGAACGACGCTGCGCATCTCTTGCGCTTCGGGCAGCACGATCCCATAAGGGAAACCTTCGCGCAGCGGCATTTGCCAATCGCACTCTTCGCGAAGCACCGCGTAGCCGACTTGCTGGAGAATTCCTTCCCACGCACGGACCGTCGCCGCGACTTCACCACGAGGCAACCGGTCGAGCGGCAGTTCTATCCATTCGCTGGCCTGGTTCTGCTGCTTATCGGCGCCCTGTTGCTGCCGCGCCATCAGAGCGGCCTTATTGTAAAACACGGCGGCATTGCCCGGCCGCAGGTCGATCAACGGCGGCAACAGCCGATAACGCAAGGCGGGCCGCGGTTCGGCGGCCGGGTAGATAGTGATCTTCTTGATCGGCGTCTCGTCCTTCGGCTGCGCGGGCGGTTCGTCCGCCGCAATCGCTGAGGTAGCGGGCGGGAAGAGACCGACGATAAGGAAAGTCCATATCCGTAGGGTGGGACACGCGCGCTTGCGAGCGCCGGCCCACCATAAACGACAAGGAGACAAGGGGACAAGGAGATAAGGGGATGATGACATAATCGGGTTCCGTTACGTTGATGCGTGCAGGTTAGCCGTCGTGCAATAAGTGATTCAGCAACTCACGATTGTT
>DASSFG010000350.1:0-3500 GCA_035694685.1 Pirellulales bacterium | reverse complement strand
ACATGGGAACCGCGCTTGTCGCCCCTTACGACTCGTATCCATCGCAGCCACAACGGCGGCAGCCACATCCGCAACCGCCGCAACCGCACAAGCCGCAGCCGCCGGAGAACGAGTCGAAACCGATCGACGCGGTCAGCTCCTCGTCGAGCAGGTCGCCGGCCGGACTGGGAGGCAACACCAGATGGCACACCTCTTCGGTGTCTTCCACGATGCGCAGCTCGAGGCCCGGGGGCACGTCGATGCCGTGCTCCTCGAGCACCGTCTTCGGCTCATTCAACAACCGCTGCTTCAGTTCCTCGTCCGACCAGGCCCTGGCCACCAACCGCCCCCACTGCTTTTGCCAATTGCCTTGCTGTAACGTCGTCGACATGATGGTCCTCCAAAAAGGTCGCCCCTGGGAAAAAAAGGCGGCCCGCGTCGTCGTTGGCGACGGGCGGTGCCGCAATCTGCAACAGTCCTTCTCGCATCAGGCGGCGCACGAGCACCAGCCTGGCTTCGTCGCTCAATTCGCCGGGAAGGTCCCTGGCGGTAAAGCTGCTCGCTTGGGCAATGAACCGCAGGGCCGCCCCGATGCGCGGCGGTCCCGCCACGCGATTGCCGGGAAATTCAATGGCAACGCCCTCGTCGTTCTCGAGCACGCGACAGATCGCATCGATACGTCGCACCAGCGAGGTATCGAGAGCGATCGCTGACGAGCGGCCACCGAACTGGCCGCAGGGCAGCATCTCAAGCTGACCAAAAAACTGATCGCCAAGTGAACCGAGCGCCTCTTCGAAGAGACCGTCGTCTTGCGCCGAGTCGGCCAACTGTGCTACCAGCGATTGAAACTGTGCCTTCAGTTCGCGTGTGTCGTCTGGCAGGGCGCCGCCGGGCAGCGAGCTGCGCAAGGCCACGTTCCGCCGGGCCATTTGATTGAGTGCGTGGTGCAACAGGTCGGCCCAACGGTAGACGTTGACCCCCAGCGTCAAGTGCAGCGACTGGGCGTCGTCGGTCGCAGCCTCGTGTACGTGGCCGCGGGGAATGTACAACAAGTCACCGGCGCGGAGCTCAACTTCTTCTCGCGGCTTTCCCGGCCGACGCGCAAGCGGCATGGCATCGTCGGCCAGCGGCAGTTCCTGTCCGGGCCCAAAGAGCCGCCAACGCTTGACGCCCTCGAGCTGCAACACGAACACTTCGTGCGTGTCAAAGTGCGCGGCAAAACCTTGCGACTGGGCCGGCGTGAGGTAGAGGTTGGCATGCACCGGGCAACGAAACACCGCCTCCAGGTTGCGGCACAGCTCCGCCACCGCCGGCCAACGGCGTTGCATGGCCATGATCACGACGCTCTTGCCTTGGTCGTAGAGTTGCCGCAGCTCGGCCACGCTCGGCTGAGGCGCCGTGGGCGCAGGACGTTCGGCCAGCACACCGCGCAGGTACGTGGGCGACTGCGGCCCCGGCGATTGAAATACACTCGCGTCGGTAAAGCGGGGACGGGTAAAAGAAATGACGGCCTCAAGATCGTCGAGCGAGAACAGGCCGGCGTATTTCTGGCTGTGCCGGTGTACCGCGAGCGGCTCTTTCTCCCACTTTTCGCGGAAGAAGAGTTCGGGCGATACGGGCGCAAGAAAATCGGCGAGCACGGAGCTCGTTGAGAACATGCAGTACTTTCCGGACAAAAAGAAACGTGATGGACGTTTCTGCCCCGCGCAAAGCGATTGCGCGGTTGGGGCCAGTTCCGACGAATTCAAGAGGCGCCGGCAATCGGAACAACCATACCCAGAAACCATTGGCCAGCGTGGCCAGAGGGCGCCTGTCCGAATTATAGTGATCTGAAAAAGTTGTCAATGGCTGCGCCAACCATGCTCTTGTCGGCCGCCGCCGGTCTCTCTATACTCCCGCCCCCAGTCCGAAGATAGCCGGCATGGAGGCTAAATAATGCACCGCGTTTCGGGGAGATATGTCCCCCTCCCTCTTCTGGCGTGCGCCCTAACCTTATGTGGCCCTTTTTCCGCGGTTTTGGCGCAGCCAGACAGCATGCCGCAGGCCACCGACGACGCGACAGTCGAAACGACCGACCGCGGCCAGCCCGCCAGCGGCGCCTGGAAGTCGACCGGCGCCGCCATCAGTAAGAAAACGGTCTCCAAGCCGTCCCGCGAAGCCGGTAAGCCGACCGGCCCAGCGCGCGGCGAGCGCTTGGCCCAGGCTCCCCGGCACGGCCCAAGCGATGCCGGCGCCCCGACCGGCTTGCCCAACGATGCAGGCCAGACTTGGCGCACCTACAACATTCGCCCCTACACGCTCCGCGTCACCTCGACCAACCGGCCGGAACAGGCCATTATCGACTGGATTTTGCGCGAGACAGGCTATGAGAGCTGGCACTCCGATACGGCAGCCATGCTGTTTGCCAATCAGAGCACGCTGACGGCCTATCACACACCGCAAGTGCAAGCCGTCGTCGAAGACATTGTCGATCGTTTCATCAGCACCGAGGCCGAAACGAATTCGTTCGGCCTGCGAGTGATTACCGTCGGCAACCCCAACTGGCGCGCCCGATTTCAGTCGATTTTGCACGCCGTGCCGACCCAGACGCAGGGCATACAGGCCTGGCTCTTGCACAAAGAAGACGCCGCGTTGCTCCTTTCCGAATTGCACAAGCGAAACGACTTCCGCGAGCATAACTCGCCTCACCTGTTGGTCAACAACGGCCAATCGACCACCGTTTCGGCCATTCGGCCGCGACCTTATACCCGCGACCTGATCGTGCGGCCCGACCTTTATCCATCTTACCAGCCAAACCAGACACAATTCGACGAAGGTTTTTCGCTCGAGCTTAGTCCCTTGCTCTCGCTCGACGGCCGTTTGATCGACGCCGTAATCAATTGCAACATCGACCAGCTCGAACGCTTCGTGAAAGTGAACATTCCGGTCGTCGTCGCCAACACTCAACGGCAGCAGGCGGAGATTCAGGTGCCGCAAATCTCGCACTTCGGCATGCACGAACGGTTCCGCTGGCCGGCCGACCAGGTGCTGCTCATCGACCTGGGCGTGGTGGCCACGCCGGTTCCGGGTAAGCCCAGCGGCCTGGTCGAATTGCTGCCGTTTTCCGGCCCGCCACGGGCCGACCTGCTGGTGTTCATCGACAGCCGCGGCAAAGTCGGGCAGACGCCCGACGCCGCCCGCACCGGCATGCGCGACGTGAAAACCTCACACGGCCGATACTCAGCTATGTCGGAAAGGTAGGGTGGGACGAGCGAAGCGAGTCCCACCAAAGTGAAAGTGAATACAGTCCGGTGGGACTCCGGGTACCCTCTGGGTGGCTCGTCCCACCCTACACGCCTTGTCCCGATCTACGCGATCCGAATAGAATACGCAGTCCGCGTGGCTTCACGTACTATGATTTTGTGGTGTGGGCGTCCCGCCCGCCCAAAACGAGCAGGTGAGACGCCTGCACCACAACGGTAAATCCGCTCACCTCGCCCTCCAAATTTGAATGCCTGCTTTGTCTTCTGATCCTCGCCCGG
>DASSFG010000349.1:0-14081 GCA_035694685.1 Pirellulales bacterium | reverse complement strand
GATCGCCGGCGCCATTGCCGATCCGAACAACCGCATCACGAAGCTGGTGGCCGGCGAGAAAGACGACCGCAAGGTCATCGAAGAGATCTTCTTGTCGGTGCTCTGCCGTCCGCCCAGCGAGCAGGAAGTGGCTTCGGCCCTCGACGCCATCCGCGCCGAAAAAGAAGAGCAAGACAAGCACGCCGCGGCGCTGGCCGCTTATGAACGTGACGTGCTACCCAAGAAACAAGCCGAATGGGAACAAAACCAGGCTGCGATCAACTGGGTGGTGCTGGAGCCTGCCAGCATGGCCTCAGCCGGTGGAGCAATGCTCACGCGTCAGTCCGACAACTCCGTACTCGCCGGCGGCAACAATCCGCCGACGGACACTTTTAACTTCACCGCGCAAACCGACCTACCGTCCGTCACCGGCGTGCGCATCGAAGTGCTGCCCGACGACAGCCTGGCGGCCAAGGGGCCGGGCCGCGCGCCGAACGGCAATTTCGTGCTCAACGAATTCAAGCTCACGGCGGCGCCCGCCGGCGACGCCTCGCAGGCGAAGCCGATTGGCCTGCAGAACGCGCAGGCCGATTTCGGCCAGGACGGTTTTCCGATCACGTTGGCGATCGACGGCAACGCTCAAGGTTCGAGCGGCTGGGCCGTTTCCGCCAAATTCGGCGAGCCTCACACGGCGATCTTTGAGACGGCGCAAGACGTGGGCCATCCCGGTGGTACGCTACTCAGCTTCACGCTCGACCAGCAATTTGGCGGTCAGCACACCATCGGCCGCTTCCGCATCTCGATCACCGGCGCCAAGCGGCCGCTGGGCCTGCAAGGCCCGCCCGCGCCCATCGCGGCCCTACTCGCCATCGCCCCCGACGCCCGCACGCCCGAGCAAAAGACCGAACTGGCGAACCATTTCCGCTTGCTCGACACCGAGCTTGCGACGCTCCAGCATCTCGCCGCCGAAGCCGCCAAGCAGCCCGAAGCCTACCGGTTGCTGGGTGCTCAGGATTTGGCGTGGGCATTGTTGAACAGCCCGGCGTTCTTGTTTAACCGATAATCGTTCGCAATCGAGCTTCTGGCCGTCGTCGGTAGGTTCAGGACAAACAAATAGAAGTCCTGCTTGGCAGCCCCATGGGGAGCCGGCACAGCTTGCCACGTGGAAGTGCAACTTAGGTGAGCCGCGCGGTGCGGCAGGCCGAATTGCGGTAGCTTCAGAAAGAACCCCCCGGCTTTGTCGACGGAATCGCCAACCAAGCTTTCAAATGCTCGCCTTGCTTTCGCCCAAAGCGGTTCGGAGAATAGTTGCTGGGTTTCTCTTTTCATGCGCGATGGAGCACCAATGAACTCGACTCAAATCGTCACTTTGGAAGCGGGGAACCGAATTCAACTCCCCGCTGATTGGGCGCAGGCGCTCGGCATTCGCGGTGAAGTAAAATTGGAGCGAACGACGGACGGGATTCTGGTGCGGCCGGCTCAGGCTACCTGGGATGAGATTTTCGCGACGAAGCTCTCGGTCCGTCCGGGCGACGCCGCTACTGAGCCGGATATCACGGAGTTGAGCGGGGATGATCTCCTCTTCTAGCCCCGCGACGGAGCGCGGCCTCGAAGTCGGCGATTTTGCATCGGCACAAGATGCCGCGATAATGACCGGGGAGTCGAGTGGCCCTGCGCCTCCCAATTTGGAGGGTTTTCTCACGTGAAGGTTCAACCGTGCCTGTAATTGACTTTGAAGATATCGGCCAATATGGCGCCGCCATCGCATTTCTCGCAGGCCGCGGCCTCGCATTCCACACGCGTCCACCGCAACAAATCGTGGTAGGAGCGGCCGACTACAAAGCACTCCGGGACGCTGAGATCGTCCCCGACCCGGCTGCGAAAGCGAATGGTTCCCGTGGCAAAAAGACCAGGTCGTCCTCAAAACCCAAAGCTGGCGGCACTCGTTGACAAGAAGCGTAGGATGGGACGAGCGAAGCGAGTCCCACCATGATGCCAACAGAGTTGGTGGGACTCGCTTCGCTCGTCCCACCCTACGACTACGACGATGGCGACGATCGTCTGATCCATAAATTGAGTACTGGCAGAGCTCTAGCTCAGCCCGGTCAGCGGGCCGTCGCCGCAGAAATCGGGGTTGCCGAAGCGCTCGAGGGTGTGGCCGAAGGCGTGGGCGAGCGAAAGCAAAAGCCGATTGTGTGCCAGCTTGGGATATTTGAGCGCACGCCCCATGCGGAAGTCGGCGCCGCCACCCACGAGCACGAAGGGAATGTCGTCGTGCGTGTGCGAGTTGCCTTTGCCCAATTCGTTCGTCCAGACGATCAGCGTGTTGTCCAGCAGGCTGCCTTCGCCGCCCGGCTCGGGCGTGTCGGACAATCGCTGCACCAGGTAGGCGAGCTGCTCGCAATACCACTTGTTGATCTGGGTGAGCTTCTTCTGCGCGTCTTCGTCGTTGTCGGGCTTGTGCGACAGGTCGTGGTGCCCTTCCTCGATGCCCAGCCAACGCATGCGCGCCTGGCCGACGGAGTTGGTGAATTGCAACGTTGAGACGCGTGCGAAGTCGGCCGCAAAGCCGTTCACCAAGAGGTCGATCTGCATCTTGGTGATCCGCGGCATGTTGTCATTCTCGTCCTTGACGCCCGGCTCCAACTCCGGCACGGCATGCGCGAGCGGTTCGTTGCCTTCCGCCGCCAGCTCCTGCTCCATCTCGCGCACGAACGTGGCATGCTCGTCGATCAGTCGGCGGTCTGCCGGGCTGACCAGCGAGGAGACCTTGGCCAGATCTTCGCGCACGTCGTCGAGAATGCTCTTCAGGCTCTCGCGGTCTTTCATGCGGCCGTAGAGCTTGCCGAACATCTGGTAGGGATCGTCAATGGGGGCGATAGGCTTGTTGGGGCCGGCGTAAACCATGCGCGTCCAGGTGTCGGCCCGCTCGGGCACAACCACGCCGAACTCCAGCGAGCCAAAACGCGTGCGGGTCTCGGGGCGGCTTTGCAAGTGATTCTTGATTTCCTGGTCGATCGAGAGGCCGCTGGCCCAGCCCGCCGGCGTATCGGAACCGCCCTGGATGTTGCCGGGAAACAATTCGACGCCGGTCAGCAGGCAGCCGATGCCCCGCATGTGGCCGTCGCCGTCGCCGCGCACCTTGTTGCTGAGGCCCTCCAGGGTGAGCAGCTTGTGACGACAGGGTTCGAGTGGCTGGAGGCTTTCTTTGAGCGTGAATGCTTCGCCTTCCGCGTCGGGCCAGAACTGCGTCGGCACCACGCCGTTGGGGCTGAAGACGATCACTAGCCGCTGCTTGCGGCCTTGCGCATTGGCAAAACCGAGGCTCGGCAGGTTCAGAATAAAGGGCGCTGCCGCCGCCCCCAACCCAACCTTACGAATGAAATCACGCCGCGACTGCCGCCGATCCATGTTGTTGCTCTCCCAAGCCACGATCACTCACTTCGATGTTTATCGGCCGATTGCATGCAGAAGGTAGCAACGGCTGAAAGAGGTCAGCCTATTTTTACCATAAATCGGCACGGTTTGCACGGGTACATGCGGCGTTGACTTTCGGAAGCGCTTTGGAGTGCGGCGATTTATCGCCGCTTTTGTTCGCGGCGGAACCGCTTTCGGCGTCTCGGTCAGTCGGGCCAGCGAAAAACAGGACTGAAAGAAAGGTCGCTCCGCGACCGGCGAAAGCGGCGATGAATCGCCGCACTCCAAAGCCTGTCTCCCTGCACGGCACGATTCTGATTATCCCTTCGCCCGGATCTCCAACAGCACACTCTCGGAGTTCGTACCGGGCAAGGGCCAAGCTTCGATCTTTCGCAGATCGAGCGGTTTGAGCAGGTTTCGCTCGCGCGCCTCGTGGCGCTCGGCAACCCAGTTTGGTCCCTTGATTGCCAACAGCCGATCGAACGCCCCCCAGCGGTCCGCCAGCCACGTCAGAAGTTTCGGCAAAGGCGCCACGGCCCGTGCAGTCAGTGTGTCGAACGTTCGCTCGGCCAGCAGGTCTTCGGCACGCTGATGATAAACGGCCAGCGGCAAACCGAGATCGGCGACGATCTGTTCCACAACGCGGGCCTTTTTGGCTACCGATTCGCAGAGCGAGAGCTCGAGATCGGGCCGCATGACGCCCATCAGCACGCCTGGCACGCCGCCGCCTGTGCCGACGTCGAGCACCCGTTCGCCCTCTGCGATGTGCCGCGCGAGGACTAGCGAGTCGACCAGGTCGCGACTGACGAACTTCTCGTAATCGGTGTGCCGCGTCAGGTTCAGCTTTTCATTCCAGTCCCACAACAATCGGCAATAGCGATCGATAAGCTCAACCTGATCGGGCGGCAGCTCGATGCCATGGCGCCCGAGCGCCGCCGTAAGCGAATCGTCAATCGTCATGGGGCCAGCTCAGTGGCGGATGCATCCGTCGCTGACGCGCCATCGGCGTCGGCATGCACCGATTTTTCTACGGACAGCCCCAGCGACCGCAGTTTCGCCCGCAACGTAGTGCGCGAAATGCCCAGCAGTTCGGCGGCCTGCAGTTGGTTGCCTTTGACGTGCCGCAGCACCTCATCGAGCATAATCCGATCGACGTTAGCTGATACCAGGCGATAAATGTCGGGCTGGCGGTCTTCCAAGAGTTGGCGCGTATACTGCGCTACGTCGGCCATGCGCGAGGCCGCCGCCTGGGCCGGCACGCCGGCCGAGCGGCAAGCCTCGGGCAACCAATCGGGCGTGAGCACCTCGCCGGTTGCGTGTAGCATGGCAAATTTGACCGCGCTTTGCAGCTCCCGCACGTTGCCCGGCCAGTCGTACGCCATCAGGGCCTGACGCGCCTCCTGCGTCACCGAGCGCACGTTCTTTCCCAACTCGCGATTGAAGATACGCAAGAAGTGGTCGACCAACAATGGAACATCGTCGCGCCGCTCTCGCAGAGCGGGCAGCGAAATCGTGAAGCCGTTCAAGCGGTAGTAAAGGTCCTGGCGGAAGCGACCCTCTTCCACCAGCTCGGCCAGGTTCTTGTTGGTGGCCGCGATGACGCGCACGTCGGTCTGAATCGTTTCGTTGGCCCCCACCCGCTCAAACCGCTGCTCTTGCAACAACCGCAACACCTTGGATTGCGTGGCGCTGGTCATGTCGGCAATTTCGTCGAGAAAAATAGTACCGCCACTGATTTGCTCGAACTTGCCGACGCGGCGCTGGTCGGCGCCGGTGAAGGCGCCCCGCTCGTGCCCGAACAACTCGCTTTCCAACAGCGTTTCCGGGATCGCCGCGCAATTGATCGCCAGAAATGGTCCCTGGCTGCGGCGGCTGTAATGATAAATCGAACGGGCCACCAGCTCCTTGCCGGTGCCACTTTCGCCCAGGATGAGCACCGTCACGTCTTGCGGAGCCACGCGGCCGATGGCCTTATAAACCTCTTGCATGGCGGCAGAGTAGCCCACGATGCGGTCCGCCGGTGAATCGCCCGGCTCTTCTTCACTGATCACCGCCGGCACGTGGCTGAGGCGGCTGACCTCAATGGCTTTCTCCACCACTTCGCGCAGGCGGCGAAAGTCGACCGGCTTGAGCAGATATTCGAAAGCGCCTCGCCGCATGGCCTCGATGGCCGTCTCGGTCTTGGCGAAGGCCGTGATTACGATTACCGGCAGACGCGGATCGATCTGGCGAATGCGGTCGTAGGCGTCCAGGCCCGACATGTCGGGCAGACGAACGTCGATGATCACCGCGTCAGGCCGCGAAGTCGTGATCCGCTCGATTCCCTCCTTGGCAGACCGGGCGGTGATAACGTCGAGTTCAGCCGAAGCGAGGCTCTTCTCCAAGGAGTAGAGCACGTTCGGCTCGTCATCGATGGCGAGCAGGCGCGGCATGGGCTACCAAGGCATTCAAGGAAAACGGTTCGTTCACCGGCGTGGCGCGAACGAGCGGCTGCGCGGTAGGGCGCTCGGCGCGCGGCAGCCAGATGATGAATTCCGCCCCGCCTTGCGACCCGTTGGTCGCGGTGATTTGGCCGCCATGGGCCTCGATGATGCGGCGGCAAATCGGCAATCCCAGCCCCGTGCCCGTCTCTTTGGTGCTGATGAACGGTTCGAAGATTCGGTCACCCAGGGCCCCCGGCAAACCCTCGCCGTTGTCGGCCACGCGAATCATGTAGCCGTCGTCGGCCTGGCCGTCATTGTCCGCCGGCATCAAGCCAGGCCGGCGGGCAGCCAGGGCGATATCGACGCCTACCACTCCGCCACCCGGCAAGGCGTCGAAGGCGTTAAACAGCAGGTTGAGCAATACCTGGCGGATTTGCCCGCCGTCGGCCTCCACGTAGGCCGGCTGCGCCGGCGTATGACTCACCAGCGAAATGTGCTGCTGTTCGGCGCGGGCCGAAACCAGTTCGACGGTCTGACCGATGACTTGGCGAAGGTCAACCATCCGCTTGGCCGGCTCGGGCGGGCGGGCGAAATCGAGCAAAGCCTGAATGGAGCCTTCCAAACGCCCGATCTCTTCTTCGACCACGCTCAAATCGCGTCCTTGCAGGGCGCCGTCGCGGTCGCCGGCCGATTGAACGAGAATCTTGATCGCCATCAACGGATTGCGCAACTCATGAGCGATGCCGGCGGCAAGCTGTCCGACGGCGGCCAATTGCTCGCTCCGCAGCACCTCGCGCTCACGCTGTTCCAGCCGCTCCACGACCGTCCCAATATGATCGGCCATGGCCCGCAGGGTCGTTTCCAGCTCTTTGAAATTGGCCGGGGCCGAAAGCATGATCGGCCCGACCACTTCGTTCAATTTGCCCGCGGCGCCGTGAACCGGCACGCTGAGCTGCACGATCGAGCGGCTTATTCCGCGAGCAATGCCAAAGCCGGCGAGCAATCCGGCAGCCGAGCCACACGCGCCTAACAGCGCCAGCATCAGGCCCATGCGGTCGGCCATGAGCTGGCCTTCTTTGCCCGTTGCCTCGACGATCTTCCGGTGATAATCAACGAACTCACGGGCCGGCTCAAAGATGTTTTTCTCGATGCTCGTGTCGTTGATTAAACGCAAAATCGCCTCCTCGGGCGAAGCCGTTTCTCGCGCAGCCTCAATGTCGCCAAAGAAGCGACGGCAACCCATGTCGATCTCGGCAACGTAATCCAGCTCCCGCTCACTGCTGGCAGACTGCCTGACGGCCGCCAGCAGGTGGTCGGTCTCTTGCCTCAGGTTGGGCAAGGCGTCGAGTTGCTGCGGGTTGCGTTCACGCAGATAACGGCTGAGGCGGCTGCGGACCTCGCGCATCTTGATCACGATGTCTTCGGCCGCCAGCATGCTGGAAACATCGAGGGCGAGCAGATCGGAGTTTTCTTTCTGCAGGCTGTGAACGTACCAAGCCGACCCGACACCCAGCGCCAGCAGCAAGAGGCTAATGGCAATCATGGGCGCCGTCATGCGCAGGACAAACTTGGCATTCATAAACATCTCGCGCGGCGTGGACAAAACTTGCCCACTCTGGCCAGATTCTGCACCCAGGCCAGCATGCTCAGGCCCAGCTTCACCTAGCTCGATCACTTTAGGATACCACGCGATCTGCCAAATTTTTAGGGGTACGCCGCTTTCGGCAATAAGCGGCCGCCCGTGGGGAAATGCGATGCTGCCAACCTAAGCAAGATTCGGGCCGGAAGTAGGGTTCAGGGGTTAGGCGTTAGGGGTTAGGGGCAGGGGGGTGGGGTTAGGGATTCAGACTCAGAGATGCGCGACCATCGTTTAACCGTAGGGCCAACGGCCCACGCGGGCACTACAGTGCGTTCGGCTCTCGGCTCAGGGGAGATACGTCGAGCGGACAGGAAGAAAGTCAAAATGCAAAATACAAATCTAAAAAGTCAAAATGGCCCGAGGGCGCGGTGGATTTGCGTTTTGTATTTTGCATTGAATTCGGCCGTCGCGCGGGCCGTTGGCCCAGCGGTTAAACGACGCGGCCTGGTTCGCCAGCCGCGCAACCACTACTCCAGCGCTTGTCGTTCCCCCCGGTGGTCGCCATAATGCGTTTTCTCGTTTGGCGGCGCGTCAGGTTTTGCAGGCGCGGGAGTTAAGACGTTGGAAGGCAGCGAGGCTCAACGCAGCACGTCGATTCTGCTTGGCATGCTGGCCGATCCGGACAGCAACGAGGCTTTCCGCCGTTTTACCGGAAAGTACTTGCCGCGGATGAAAGTTTGCTGCCGCGGACTGGGCATGCAAGACGCCGACGCCGACGACATTTGCGCCAGCGTCCTGCTGCGATTTCTGGAGCGGGGCGAATTCAGAAAGTTCGTGTTCGACTCGAAAGAGAAGTTCAACCATTGGCTCAATACGGTGGTGCGGCATGCAGTGTTTACCTTTGTTCGCGACCGAGGCCGGCAGCCCGACGCCTGGAGCGTGGGCAACTCGGGCGTGCAACGGTCGCTGGACAGCGTGGCGGCCCAGGTGGCCGACGAGCTGGCGGAATGTTGCCGCGACGATCTTGCCCGCGGCGAGCGTGCCAGGACAATCGTGCGCGAGCGGGTTGACGCCAAGACGATGCGGGCGTTCGAGCTCATGTTTTACGACGAACGCAAGGGGGCCGACGTGGCCGCCGAGCTCGGCATGAGCTTGACCGCCGTCTGGAAAGCCCGCAGCCGCGTCGCCAAGATGCTGCAAGAAGAGTTCAGGAAGCTGGAGGATTTAGACATCGAGGACGGCCACAGGGCATTGTAGCAATGAAGATGCCAGGTTCGACATTCCAGAAAAATGACGGACGCACAAGTCGCGCGTCAGCCGCGGAGCGGCGAAAGAGTTTAGCCGTGGGCTCAAGCCCGCGGTCCGAGGTCGTCGATCAGGCAAGCCGCGGAGCGGCGACGGAGGTAGCGCATCACGCGCTCTATCGCCGCTACGCGGCTGCGGGCCTCGTTGGCGTCTTATTCCGTGGGCTTGCGCCCACGGCTACACTCTTTCGTCCCTACGGGACTGTGTAACGCAACCGCCGCCTGCCGATCCGCTTTGTATAGAAGAACGCGGGGCGCAGCCGTGGGCTTGATAAAAACCAAAGATAGGGCTTCACTCCGACGTGTGAGATGCACCCCTCATCCCTCATCCCTCATCTTTCATCCCTTCCATGACCGCTTGTCCAATACCGAAACAACTACAGCAGTGGCTGGCCGACGCACTGAGCGAGGCTGAGAGCCAGGCAATCGAAGCGCACGTCATGAGCTGCACCGACGTCTGCCAACCGCTCATCGACAGCTTCTCTGGCTTCGAGGACGATGTGACATCTGTCCAGCCGAAAGGTATCACAGCCGCCCCGGCTGTGTCGGCACAAGCGGGCGGGGCGCCCGCACCACAAGCGGGCGAAACGCCCACACCACAAAGCGCCGCCTTTCCGTCATTGCCGGGTTACGAAATCCTGGGTGAGCTGGGCCGGGGCGGCATGGGCGTGGTCTATAAGGCGCGGCATCGGCGGATGGACCGCGTCGTGGCGATCAAAGTCTTGCCGGCCGGCCTGGTGCAGGACGCCGCCGCGGTGGCCCGCTTCGAGCGCGAGGTGAAGGCGGCGGCCAAGCTGCGGCATACGAATATCGTGGCCACCGACACCGCCGATGAAGCTGGCGGCGTTCACTTCCTGGTGATGGAATTCGTCGAAGGCGTCGATCTGGCGGCGCTGGTCCGCCGCGGTGGGCCGCTGCCAGTGCCGCGTGCGGTCGACTTTGTGCTGCAAGCGGCCCGGGGGCTCGACTATGCGCACAGACACGGCGTGGTGCATCGCGACATCAAGCCGGGCAACATGCTCATCGATCACGAGGGAACCGTCAAAGTGCTCGACATGGGCCTGGCCCGCCTTGATTCCTCGGTTGGCTCGGAGCAGGCGGAGCTGACGCGCACCGATCAGATCATGGGCACGATCGACTTCATGGCGCCCGAGCAGGCGCTCGACACCAAGCACGCCGACGTGAGGTCCGACGTTTACTCTCTGGGCATCACGCTCTTTTTTCTCTTGACCGGGCAGAAACCCTTTCGCGGCGAAAACACGCTCGCCACCTTATTGGCCCATCGCGAGCAAGCACCGCCTTCGCTATGTGCCGCCCGAGCGGGCACCCCAACCGCACTCGAAGCCGTTTTCCTGAAGATGGTCGCCAAGCAGCCCGCGAACCGATACCAGTCGATGGCCGAAGTCATCTCCGCCTTGGAGGATGGCCTTCCCAGGCCGTCCAGTGACGTAGGGTGGGACAAGCGAGCTGACGAGCGCCGGCCCACCATGAACGATGCCGGCCGTAGCACAGCCGCCCTCGGCTGTGGCCCGATCGGCGTCGCCGTCGCCGCACCCGCCGCATCACCTGCGCTTGACCCAACGCTGACGTTACAAACGGCCGACGTAGACACTGATCCCAACACCGAACAATCGCTCGCCGTCTCCATCGCCGCATCGCCGCCCAGGCATCGCGGCCGACGCCGCAACGTGCTGACTGGCTCCGCCCTCGCCGGCCTATTGGCAATCGCCGCCGCGGCCGCCTTCGTCATTCGCATGCAAACGGGCGAAGGCGAGGTCGTGGTCGAATCGGAAGTGGGCGGCATCTCGCTCGACATCCTCCGCGACGGCGAGCCGGTCAAAGAAGATTGGCAGGTTCACGCCGGCGCAGACAACCGCTGGTTCGTCCGCACGGGCACTGTCGAAGTAAAACTTCCCGCCAACCTTCAAGGCCAGTTCTCCGTCGAGCAAGACACCGCGGGTCTCATCCGCGACGGGAAGATCTTGGTCAAAATCACCCGCAAGAAAAAAGCCGACGCCTCCGCCGTCGTTGCCGAAGACCGCGACCGCGCGGCGGCCCAGTGGGTGCTGGCTCAAGGCGGGTTCGTCCAATTCAGCGTTAACTCATCAGGCAGCATCGGGTCCGCAAGAAACAAATCGGATCTGCCGTCAGAGCCATTTCAGGTCTTTCAGATAAACCTCAATGGACTGTCAGCGGTGACGAGTGCCGACCTCGATCGCTTCGCCAGATTATCACGGCTTAATATACTACAGCTTGCCGGCACGAAGATCGATTCGGAGGCAATTGCGCGGTTGGTTCAGATGCGATTGCTTGATTCGTTGAACATCCAAGGAACGGGAATTCAATCGTCTCAATTAGCATCGCTGGCCGCGCTGAAGAAACTCAATCGAATCGACTTGACGTCCGCGCAGCAAAACGACGACGGCTACGCGGGCCTCACCAAACTTGCCGGGCTGCGCGAATTAGTGCTCCATCGATCGTCCGCCGATGACCTCAAGCAACTCGCCAAGCTTCGTCAATTGCGCACTCTTTGGTTGCCCGACGTTCGAACGATCGATGAAAAAGCGATCCATGAACTTCACGCCACGACTCCCTTATGCCGCGTGCTCGTCGATGTGCGGCCGGTTCGGCCACTCGGGCACGACCCGATTGGTGAGTTGGCGCGGCGGCTCAGGGCCAAGGGAGCCGAATTGGACATTCGTGACTTCGATCCGCCAGGAAAGGCGACCCCTGTCAAGAACGACACAGATATCGGTACCGATAGAGTATTTGACATCGCGCGCATTAGTTTGCCCGCCAACGTATCACTCGACGACGAAGAGCTCAGCTGGCTTCGATGTCCTTGTTCATTCTGGGTTTTTGATGCCATCGGTGGCACGGGCGCCGACCGCTATGCCGCGGCATTTATTGACCACCCGATACTGTCCTACATTTCCCTGCGCGATTCCGACTTAAGCGACGCCGGCCTGGCGTCGCTTAGTCTCGTCACCTTTTTGGAATCGCTCGACGTCCGCGGGACGAAGGTCACGCGTGCCGGCGTCGAAGCGCTGCAGAAGGCGCTACCCGATTGCAAAATCCTCTGGGAACCGCCTGCCTCATCGGCACCCGCTGCCGAGGACCGCGACCGCGCGGCGGCGGAATGGGTGCTGGCACAAGGCGGGAACGTGACGTATGTCGCGGCCACCGGCGATGAAGTGCGGGCGAATTCCGTGAGTGACTTACCGTCAACGCCCTTTCAAGTACACTCCGTCGAGCTTTGGGGCGCGAAGACGGTCAGGAATGAAGATCTGGAACGCCTCGCTGGGCTGACGCGTCTTGAATACTGCTGGTTGGACGAAACTGATATCGATGCAGGGGCCATCGCTCGTCTTGTCAAGGTTTCCAGGCTGCGCGGCTTGGGCGTCAGCGGCACGCGCATCAAGTCGTCAGAGCTTGGCGGCCTGGCCGCTTTGCCCAGACTGGACCATATCGAACTGAAAGCCGGCGACCAGATCGACGACGAATGGGCCGCGCTGCGGCAACTGCCGGCCTTGCGTGAATTGACGCTGCACGGAGCAACCTCAGACGACCTGCGCCGTCTGAGCCGCTTAAGCCGCTTGCGGACGATCTTCTTGCCGATCGCAGAGAACGGCGCACTGCCGACCGCAATTGACGACGCCGTCGCGCAATTACGAGCCGCCAATCCACTCTGCCGCGTCTTGGTTGGTGGCGGAAACGCGGCTTACCGCGCTGTCGGCCGTGATTCCGAAAGCGAGTTGGCCAGGCGACTTCTCGCCAGTCATGCCGCCCTGTCGTTGGTGATCGCCGGAGAGGGCGTCAAGGCTACCGACGAGGATCTCTCCGCGGGCAAGCCCGTTTCCATCTGCTCGATCGAACTAAAGCCGGAGGTCTCGCTGACGGCTGAAGACCTGGGCTGCCTAAGTTGCTCGGCAGCCACGCTGGTCGACTTCATCGCCCACGGCGTCAAAGACGCCGACCGTTATGCCGAGGCGTTGGTTGGCAATTCTTCGCTATTGAAAGTAGCGTTCACGAATTCAGACTTGAGCGACGTGGGACTCGATCATTTGAAGCGGCTTGCGTTGCTGACGACTCTCGACGTGCAGGGCACGAAAGTCACCGCCGCGGGTGTCGAGAAGCTGCACGCCGTGCTTTCCTCGTGCCGAATCACCAGCGATCACGGCACGTTTGAACCCGCGCCGGCTGGTGGAGCGGCGGAGAGGAAATAAGCCGCGTCAACGCCGCCCGTGATCGAGCGTGGTGCGTCGTTCCAACCGCCGGGGGGCTTACGGCGCGCGGTGGCGCCATTCGCCGACGCCCCGTTGGGGCTTTGGGAGACACGCCATCCGTCGCCAGTGTGTGTAGCCCTGCTTTGTACGAAGAATTCCACGACGGAGTACTGGTGGCCTCTTCTCCTGTTGGGCGACGGCGGAGGAGCATTGGGTCGGACGTCGGCCACCGATGGAACAAGGCAGCACCTTGTGCAACGGCCCTTTCCAGTTGCCGCATCATTGGCGGCAACGGCATAATCGAGCATGCACCACGGATCGACGACAAATGACCTATAAGGTAAGCAACCGCCATGCCAATGACCTTCGACGCAACACTCAAAGACCTGGCCCGCGAGCACCCGCGCGGCTTTCTAACCGAGTTCGATCGTCCGCCGGCGTTGCCGATCAAGCTGCTGAACGTCGATCTGTCGACGGTAACGCGTGCCGCTGATTTCGTCGTTGCGCTGGGCGATCCACCGGTCGAAGTTGTCGATTTGGAGTTTCAGTCCAGCGCGGCCGCTTGGAAGCATGCCGACGGCTACACAAGGAAGCGCCTCCGGACGAGGCGAAGAAGCTGCTCACACAGGCCCTCTTGCTCACCGGATTGCGAGTGCGGCGAAATGTGGCACTAAACATCTTTCGAGGAGCTCGACTTATGCAAGAATCCGATACTTATCTCATGATTTTGGAGGAAGGGGAAGAGAAAGCCAGGCGGGAAAGTATTCTTGAGCTTGGCGAAGCGCGCCTTGGCAATTGCGCTGAGAACACGCGCGCCGAATTGGCAAGTGTGACCGATCTAGGCCGCTTGAAGCGAATGTTCCGGCGCGCGCTAACCGCGGCTAACTGGCGAGAAATCCTCGATACGCCCTAAGGGCGTCGCGCAGCGATGGCGGATCATGCGCCGCGCCTCATGTGATAGGCGGTCGGCTGACCTACTCGTTCGAGCCAAATCTCGGCGAAGGGACGACGGCTCCTCAAATTTGTTACCGCCGCATAGTCATCTTCATCGAGCTCGTAATCGCCGGTTTGGACGTCGACGGCCGCAAATTTGCCGTCGTCCTCCGGCCGGAGCATCGGCCACACGTGCCGACTGAAAGCTTCTGATCCGAGA